>JBGPMT010000142.1:0-7920 GCA_041487135.1 Binataceae bacterium (SeqCode)
CACGCCTCGCTGACCGGCGGTCCGTAGAATTCGCGGAATTCGGCGGAGAGCTCCTGGACCTGGCTCAGGTTGTCGATCGCGACCATCGCACAGCGCTTGAGAAGGCTCGACTCAAACTCGATTCGTTCCGGAACAATCGCGCCGACCGCGTTGATATGCGCGCCCCGCGCCACCATCGCGGAGTCCAGAAACGGTTCACGCGCGCGGGTCACCAGCGTAATCAGGTCGGCGCCGTCGACCGCCGCGGCAACCGAATCGACCGCGACGGCTTCGAGTCCCAGCTCGTCATGAGCCCGCTGAGCGAAATCCTCGCGATGCTTCACGGTCGGGCTGAAAACCTTCACTCGCTCCAGCCGACGCACGGCAGCTACCGCCGCCAGTTGCGGCATCGCCTGCTTGCCCGTCCCGATTATCGCCATCCGCGACGCGTCCGGCTTGGCCAGGTAGCGGGTCGCGACGCCACTTATCGCCGCGGTGCGAAGCTGGCCCATCGCAAAGGCCTCGATCACCGCCTTGAGCGAGCCGTCGTGGGAATCCAGCAGGACGAGCAGCGGGGTCGCGCCGCCCTCGGTATGGGCCCAGGTCTTGGTACCGACGAAACCATCCTCGGGAAACACCGCGCCCACCGCATGGAGCGTGTCATGGCCGCCGAAGGTCACGTGGGTCTTGACCATGTTCTGCGCCTGACCCCGGAATTCGCGCGCCAGTCCGGCTCCAAGCGCCTCGATAGCCTCACCCATGTCCATCATGGAGACCACGTCGGCTTCAGTAATCCACAGCGGCTTGGAGCTCATCACGACCCTTTCCCGGCGCCGGCGCAACAGCGATTGCCGCGGCCCATCTTCCGTATTTCCTTAGCTACCACGTTTGCGCGGCATCGGTGAAGCAGCTGAGTCCCGGAGCTGTCGCCGTGGGCGGGAACGGGATGGCTATCCCCAGACCTGGCGGGCGGTTTCAACCACCACTTCGAGCTTGCGGCGCTGGTCGCCTTCGCTGATTAGATTGCCGACGAACTCGGAAGCGAAACCGCACTGCGGGCTGAGCGCCAGTTGATCCAGCGGCAGGTAGCGGCTGGCGTCGTCGATTCGACGCTTGAGCCCGTCGACCGTCTCCAGCTCCGGCACCTTGGTGCTGACCAGTCCGAGCACCACGATTTTGCCTTTCGGAACGAAGCGCAGCGGCTCGAACGAGCCGGCGCGCGGCGAGTCGTACTCGAGCATGAAGCGCTGATGGTTCAGCTCGTTGAAGAGCCGCTCGGCGATCGCGTCATAGGTACCCTCGCGATGCCACATGCTGCGCTGATTGCCGCGGCACAAGTGGAGGCCGAAGGTGACGCCGTCGAAACCACCGATAAGTTCGTTATCCGCGCGCAGCGAGCGGGCGAAATTCTCGGCCGGGTCCTCGCCGCGCTTGCGCATCGCGTCGAGCGACGGACCGTCGACATAGGCGGTGTAGCCAGGCGCGTCGATGTGCACGTAGCGGCATCCGGCATCGACCACGCTCTTCACGATCTGGCGCTCGACGCGCACCACGTCGGTCAGGAAAGCGTCCACGGTCGGATAGATGGCAGTCGAGTTCTTATGATCGAAGCGCTGCGAAATCCGGTCAGGACCGATCAGCGAAACCTTGAGCGGTTTATGCGCGAAGCTCGCCGCAGACTGATACTCCTCGAGCGGAAGATTGCGCTTGAGAAAGAGCCGCTCGATCACGCGCTGGCGCTGCACTACCGGCGTGCCCTTGAGCGGCTCGTGCTCGAATGGAATATCGAAGCGCGACAGCGGCCGGGCGCCCGCCGCGCGGGCGTCGTAGAACCTGAGGCTGGCCGGCGCCGAGTCGTACCCGCCGACCGATTCACCGAAGCTGTCCTGGAAATTCAGCCGCCGGTACTCGCCGTCGCTGGCCAGGTCGAGACCAATCGCCTCCTGCAGCCGGATCGCATCGCGAACCGCCTCGTCCTCGATTCCCCGCAGCTCCGCGCGGCTGATCCGTTCTTCATCGAACTGCGCTCGCGCATCTTTGAGAGACTGCGGCCGCAGCAGACTGCCGATCACGTCGGTGCGTACTTGATCGAGGCTGTTCATAGGCTTTCCCTGATGATTGATGATCGTTCGCGGGTGGCTTTGGGGACCGATGCTGGCGGAGGGCGGCGCAGCCCACCCCCCTCCTTCGACTCAAACCGGAAATCTACTTGCCAGGCAGACCGACCACAAATTCGATCTCGACCCGGGCGCCAGGCAGTGCCAGCCGGCTGATCTCGACCAGCGTGCTGGCCGGCCGCGCCGAGCCGAAATATTCCTGGCGCACCGGATTGATCCGGACGCGGTCATTCATGTCGGTCAAAAAGACGGTCACCTTCAGGACGTCTGCGAAGCCGGCGCCGATCGCCTTGAGCACGCGCTCCATGTTCTTGAAAATCTGCCGCGTCTGCGCGGCCGCATCGTCGCCGCCGACCAACTCGCCCCGCTCTCCGCGAGCGACGAGCCCCGAGACGAAAACCACGTCGCCGAACTGCACGGCGTGCGTGTAATGGCTGATCGGCTCGCCCAGCTCCGGGATTCTGAATTCCTTGCGCATGACAGACCTCTAGACGGTCAGACGCGGCTGACCCCATCGATTCGCGACCTCAGGGCCGTTCTGCCACACGCCGGCCGGACGGTCTGCATCGACCTGCTCGAGTTCCGCGGAAATCTCGACCCAGTTCCCCTCCGGATCGCGCACCATGATGAACAGGTTGGCGCCCGGACCGTGACGGCCAGGTCCCCATGCGATCGGGATGTTGCGGCTGGAGAGCCGATCGGACCAATCGCGAATCAGTCCCCAATCGATCGACTCGTAGCAATGATGGTCGAGCTTTTTCTGGCTGGCCGGAAAGATCGCCAGGATGTGATGGTCGCCGCGGTCGGCGCGAAAGAAACAGTTGGTCAGCCTGCCGCTCTTGTCGAACACGCGATCGCTGACCGTGAAGCCCAGCACCTGCTCATAAAAGTCCGCGACGCACTGGACCTGGTCGCTGCCGAACACCAGATGTTGCAGGCGCGCCGGCAAGACGCCGGCCGGCTCCGGCTCGCGGCCCGCAGCCGGCACGCCGAACGCGATCCGATTGCCGTCCGGGTCCTTCACCGCGAAGGCCTCGCCCGCGAACAGCGGGGTCGGCGACGGCTCAATCGGAGTTCCGGAGCGCGACGCTCGATCGCGAAGCGCCGCCAGCAGGTCCGCTGTTTCGACGGCGTAGGCCCCGAACGCCAGCGTTTTCGCGCTGCCTTTCGCAATCAGGATGCGACGCTGCGGCGCAGGGCATAACCATCGATCGTTGCCAAGCTTTTGGGGCTGCACGTCGAGCGCCAGCCGGTAGAACTCGGCCAGCGCCCCGGGGTCAGGCGAGTTCAGCTCGATATGGTCCAGTCGTGCGCGCAGGCGCGGCGGTTTCTCGGCCATTGTAGCGGCCTCCAATGAATTACCAGTCAAACTACCACCGTTCGAAGCGCGATATCCAGTTGCTTTGGGTGTGCGGCAAAAAGCGGTACCATCCGGACGAGAGTGGAACTATAGTCGAGCAGCGGGATCGATTGCCCACGGCTTTGATCCGCACATGGAGGTATCACCATGTCACTCAGGTCGAGCGAACTGGTATCGCTGTTTCGGAGGGAGTTGGAGCTCTGTCAGGTCAAGCCGGACCAGACCGTCGCCGTCTTGTCCGAAGCCGAGCGGCAGGGCGAGTACGCGAGCGCCTTCATGCTGGCCGCCCGCGAGCTCGGCGCGCAGGTCTTCAACGTCAACCTGCTGCCGGGTAATGGCGCCGGCGTGCTGGGCTTCAGCGGCGCGGCGGCCCTGACCGGAAACCGGCCGGCCATAGAGGCGCTCAAGAGCGCCGACTTGGTGGTCGATCTGATTTTCCTGCTGTTCTCGAAGGAACAGCTTGAAATCCAGAAATCCGGCACGCGGATTCTGCTCTGCGTTGAACCGCCCGAGGTCCTCGCCCGGCTGTTCCCGACCCCCGACCTGCGCGAGCGCGTCGAGGCGGCCGAACGGCGCCTGGCCAACGGCCACGAGCTGCGCTTCAAGAATCACGCGGGCACCGACGTCACCTACCAGCTCGGCAAGTTTCCCGCGATGTGTGAATACGGCTATACCGACACGCCCGGACGATGGGATCATTGGCCAAGCGGCTTCGCCTTTACCGGCGCGGGTGAAACCGAGGTGAACGGACGGGTGGTGATGGACTGCGGCGATATCATCTATCCGTTCGCGAGCTACCTTCGCGATCCGATCGACTTTACGATTCGCGAGGGCCGCATCGTCGATATCAAGGGCGGCCTCGACGCCGAACTGCTGCGCGATTACATGGCGAGCTATCGCGATCCCCAGGCCTACGGCATCTCGCATATCGGCTGGGGCCTCAACGAGCGGGCTAACTGGACCTGCCACGCCCAGGGGGTCGGCGGAATTGGGATCGAAGGACGCGCCTTCTATGGCAACGTGCTGTTCTCGACCGGGCCGAATACGGAACTGGGCGGCACCAACAACACCGCCTGTCATCTCGATTTGCCGATGCGCAATTGCACGCTCTACCTGGACGACGAGCTGATCGTGAAGGACGGCGCGATCGTACCGGAGGACATGCGCGTACCGGGACGCTAGTCCGCCGCGAGGGAAGAAGATGCCGCTGGTTGAAATCGGCAAGGTTGCGATTAACGTCGAGGAGGCCGGGGCCGGCCCGGCGATCGTGCTGGTGCACGGCATCGGCTTGCGCGGCGACGCGTGGATCAACCAGCTTCCGGTCTTCGCCGAACATCATCGGGTACTGGCGGTTGACCTGCGCGGCTTTGGGCGATCATCCAAGCCGACCGCGGCGGGCTCGTACGCGCTCGACCGTTTTGCCGAGGATCTGATCGCGGTGGCCGAGAAGCTGGGCATCGCGCCGATCCACTACGTCGGATCTTCGCTCGGCGGGTACATCGGCCAGGCCATCGCGATCCGGCGTCCGGAGCTCCTGCGCAGCCTGGTGCTATGCCATACCGCGAGCGTCTCCAGTATCCCGGCCAGAGTCAGAGAGGTCCGTCTTAGAACCCTGCGCAAGAAGTCGATGGTGCAGTACGCCCATCTGGTCGCCAACCAGGCGCTGGCGGCGCATATCAGGCCGGCGGTCCACGAATGGCTGTGCGACATGATCGCAGACAACGATCGTGACGTTTACGCGCAGGCGTTCATGGAGGGCCTCGAGCATTTCGACGTTCGCCGGCAGATCGGCGCGATTCGCATCCCGACCCTGGTGCTGGTCGGCGAGCTTGACCGCGTGATACCGCCCGCGGCAGGCCGCAAGACCGCCGCCCTGATACCCGGCGCCAAGCTCGTCACGATCAGCGGCGTCGGCCACGTCAGCTACGTCGAGCAGCCGCAGGAGTTCAATGAAACGGTGCTGGGTTTTATCGACGAAGTCGAGCGCCGCGCGGCGGCGCGCCCGGGCCGGATGAAGCCTCAACGAGGGCCCGCCGATGGTACCCGCCTCGCCGAGAGCCGTCGTCCTGCTTAGCGGCGGGATTGATTCGACCACGGCGCTCGCGATCGCGCGGCGCGAGGGTTTTGAATCCTGCGCGCTCACTTTCCGTTACGGCCAGCGTCACCAGCTCGAGGTCGAGGCCGCCCGCCGTATTGCTGATCGGATGGGCGCGGCCCGCCACGTGATCGTCGAAATCGATCTGCGGGTTTTCGGCGGCTCCGCGCTCACCGCCGACATCCCGGTTCCCAAGGATCGCCCGCTCGGCGAGATCGCGCACGCGATCCCGGTCACCTACGTGCCGGCGCGCAACACGATTTTCCTCTCTTTTGCGCTCGCCTATGCGGAGGTGCTCGGCGCCAACGATATCTTTATCGGCGTCAACGCGCTCGATTACAGCGGCTACCCGGATTGCCGCCCCGAATATATCCAGGCCTATGAACGGATGGCGAATCTCGCGACCAAGGCCGGTGTCGAAGGGCAGCGGCTGACTATCCACACGCCGCTAATCAGTCTCAGCAAGGCCGATATCATCCGCACCGGCATGGCACTTGGAGTCGACTACTCACTCACTATCAGTTGCTACGACCCCTCGGCCGAGGGCGAGAGCTGCGGGCGATGCGACGCCTGCCGCCTGCGGCTCAAGGGCTTCGCCGAGGCTGGGCTTAAGGATCCGATTCGCTATCGTAGCGCTTGACGGCGACTAGGCCGCCAGCGAGATCTTCTGCAGATCCGGCATCACCCGGGAGGCGAACAGGTCAAACGACTTGAGCGTCTGCTCGGCCGTCAGGCTACCCCACGAGAAAACCTGCACCAGATAATTGGTCTTGGTGATCTCCGCCGCGCGCGCCAGTTCGTCCCGCACCTTGGAGGGCGACCCCACGACAAACGCGCCGGCCTCCACCACTTTGTCGTAATCGTTGGGAAAGACCGTGGTCAGCGTGCCGAAATCCGCCCACAGCTTCTGGATATTATGGAAAAACACCTTGAAGGCTTCGCGGCCGATGCGGTCGGCTTCCTTGTCGCTATCGGCGATCAAAACGTGGCGCTGCACACCGATCTTGGGCGACTTGACGTGCGCGTTGAGATTCTCAGGATTGTTGGGCTTCCAGGTCCGCCGATACGCGGCCACCACCTTCGCGGCCAGCGCCGTCGAACCCAGTGTCACCACGTGCATCCCGAGCTTCGCCGCGTAAGCGGTGGTCTCCTCGTTAAGCGTGCCATACCAGAAATCGGGATGGGGATCCTGCAGCGGCCGCAGTTCCATCGGCACATTCTCGAACTGGTAATACTTGCCGCTGAATGAGAGCCGCTCGTTGGTCAGCCCCCGGTGCAGGACCTCGAGCGCCTCATGGAAGATGTTACGCGCATCGTAAAACGGCAGCCGATGGAGCCCGAGTTCGAAGGGTGATACGCCGCGCCCTACGCCGACCTCGAGCCGGCCGCCGCTCAGATGGTCGAGCATGCAAATCTCTTCGATCAGGCGCAGCGGCTGATAAAACGGCAGCAGGTAGACCAGCGGGCCGAAATGGAGCCGCTTGGTATGCTCGGCCGCAGCCGACAGGAAAACATTGGGCGACGGTGCCATCCCGAGCGGAGTCGCATGATGCTGCGCGACATGAAAGGCGAAGATTCCGGCGCGGTCGTATTCCTCCAGCAGTTTGAGCCTTTCATGGTACAGCGCCTGCAGATTGGGCGCGCCGCTGGTCCGCTCGATATGGTCGAAGACTCCGAAGCTCAACTGTTCCATCGTGTTCACCGCCGTCTTAATTGCAAATTTTCCGCCCCCGGGGAGGCTCGCGCAACATAGCATGATTGGCAAAAACCCGGTCAACCGGGTTGATGGTTGCGACTGCGGCCCGGCGCGTGCCAGTTTGAGAGGCTGTCGATAACCCGACCGGCGGCGCTTTGGGTTCGTGAACGTGGTCAATCCTGAGCGCGCCGTCGCGCCATCCGGATTAGGCGGCGGCGAATCGGCGACCATCGCGATGCGCGCAAAACTCCCGCGTTAGCTCCTGGCCGCCCGCTGGTTCTCCGCGCAATCGCCAGACTTTGCGCTCTTTCAATTCGATGCCACTTTCGCGCACGATACATCGGCTGGCAGCTTCATCAGGGGACGATGCGCATGTCCGATCCCGACTTCAGCCAATTCAAGCTTTTGCCCAAGGGAAACGCCTTCGAGGATTTTCCCGTGGGCCGCGTTTTCGACCATCATTGGGGGCGCACTCTCACCGCCGCCGACAACACGCTCTTCACCACCACGACGCTCTCCTACCTGCCGCTCTACTTCAATGCCGAGTTCGCGCACGCGCACGGCCATCCGGATGTCGTCATCCATCCGATGCTGGTGCTATGCATCGCGGTCGGGATGTCGGTCGAGGATCTGAGCGAAGGCGGCGGCCCGTTTCTCGGTGTCAACCAGGTCG
>JBGPMT010000143.1:0-7826 GCA_041487135.1 Binataceae bacterium (SeqCode)
ATTGAACCGCCGCTCCGCGGAGATTTCTCGACTGCGTCCTCGCGATGCTCGGGGCTCCGCTCGAAATGACGGAAAGGGGAGCTGCTCGCAGAGTCGATAACCGATGAACTCCGCGAAGACCGTCAGCGCACAGTTGTCGGGTGCAGGGCTCAGCCCTGCTCGTAGCTCTCGAAACGGAGCGGCGTGGGGCGGTCGCCGTTGACCGCGTACTCCTTCTCGGTGGCCGGAAACTCGGAGCAGACCGACGCGGCCCATAACACGTCCATCTCGGCGCGCAGATCGATATGGTCACCGGCTTTGGTCCTGGGCCGCATGATGGTCCAGCTGCCGTCGGTGTTGTAGTCGACGTTCATGAAGATATTGAAGCAGGAGACATCCTGCAGATGCAGGCGCGAGATGCCGTGGGATGCCAGGGCCTCTTCCAGCGTCTCGCGGCATCCGCGCGAGTCGTTGCTCTCGAATTTCAAGCGCAGGTCCCGCGAGCAAAAGCTGCCGCCCGTATAATGAACCCCGACGGTGTCATCGACGATCGTCCACATCGGGTTCATATGTTGAGTGTAGATCGTATCCCCTTTTCGCCATTTCCAACGGTTCAGAACAAAGTTCGTATAGACACAGTTCAGATACTCAGTGGGGTCATTCGCGGTCAGCGCGATAAAGTCGCAGACCTGCTCACCTTCGATATCGACGATGCGCAACGTCTGACCCTTCTTCAGCCGCCCCGTGGCATAGGTGCCCGGCTGATGAACCGTTGATTCGATGAGCTTTCCGAGGCCCATGACGTTCTCTCCTCTGCTAAGCGAAATGGCCGGGCCAGATTACAACTGTGCGGCGCCGTGCGGCGAGCGCTAGGAAAGCGGCGCGCGCTCGAGCTTGCGGATCATGGAAGCGGTGTCCTCGACCTGCGCGAAGGCGGCCTTCAGGGTCGCCAGCACGATCGGCTGGATCTGATCGGCGCTCGCCTCGGGCGTATCGAAGGTCGCGGTCGCATCGCTGATGAAGAAGACCTTGAAATCGCGCACGTTGGCTTCGCGCGCGGTGGTTTCGCAGCAGACATTGGTGCAGATGCCGGTGATGATGACGCTCTCGATCCCGCGGTTGCGCAGGATCAGCTCCAGGTCGGTCCCATGGAAGGCGCCGTAGCGCGGCTTCTCGAGGATGATGTCGCCGCGGCCGACCACGATCTCGCGATGCAATTCGGCCTGCGGATTGCCCTTGTTGATGAGGCCGGCTTTGATCGCCGGGATGATCTCCCCCATCACGCCCGTGTTGCTGCCGTCGGGCCGGAGCACGTGGATGGTATGGATGACCAGCACGCCTTTGCGGCGGCAGGCCTCGGCGAGCTGGTTGATGCGGGGCAGAATTTCGCGTCCGCGCGGCGCCGCGACCGGCGAATTCTCCACGAAGCAGTTCTGCATATCGACGTCGATCAGCGCCGTGCTGCTCGCCGCTACCTTGAAGTCCACCATCGTTGTGCCGCCTTGCCTCTCTGAGCGCGTAAAATTTGCGGGTCGGGCAGCCTGTTTGCAACATGCGCTCGACGTGCTTGTCAAGCGCGCGCCGGGCCCGGTGGGATCGCGCCGGCCCGCAGTATAGAATCGAGACCCGTTGCCCAAGGAGTTGACAATGAGATCGATTCTTCGCCGATCGCGCGGATTTGTCGCGGCCGGTGCAGTCGTGGCGCTCGCGCTGGGCGCGGCGCCGCCGCTGGTGAGCTACGCTCTGGCGCGCGGTCCCAACATCCCGTACGTGGACAAAGACCAGGACTTCGACCAGCCGCCGACCGCATGGCTGCTGATGGCGCCGCCGACCACCACCTCTGGGCTGACCGTCGATACGCAAGCCGGGCTCGCCCAGTGGATCACCTACGGCCGCTACTACACGCTCAAGGATTGCAGCGCGACCATCCAGCTCGTCCGCAACGGCGTCTTCCCGAACTCCGGCCTGCCGGCGCAGTCGGGCGGCGGCGCGATATCGCCGGGCGCGATACCCGGCGGCGCGATGCAGCCTGGCTACGGGGCGATGCAGCCCGGCTATCCCGGGGCGCAAGCCGCCTATCCGCCGATGCAGCCCGGCCAGGCGATGGGGCAATCGGGATACCGGCCTATGCAACCAGGCTATCCAGGGATGCAACCCAGCTACCCGGGGATGCAACCCGGATATCAAGGGATGCCCGGGTACCCCGGTATGCAGCCCGGCTACGCGCCGAATCAGGCGGGGACGCAGCCGATGATCCAGCAGCCGGCGCAATTGATGACGCTTCAGCAGGCCGATGCGGCCTACTGCTTCGCCGACAACGATCGGCGGCTGCAAGGCCTGATCGCTCCGCCGCCGCCGGTGATGCCGCCCGGTCAGCAGCCGCTCAATGACGTGCCGGGCGGGCCGGGCCAGAGGTTTCCGGGAGCGGGGCAGTAAGCCGGCCGCTCAGGAGCGAGCGATCGCGGCCAGCGCGGCGCGGTAATCCTGCGGCGTATTGACGTTGAAGAAGCTCTCGAGCCGCGGATCGATAAGCCGCATCTCGGCTTCTTCCACGATCCTGACCCGGATGTGATCGACGATCGCGTGCAAGCGCCGCTCGCCCCGCGCCTCCATCGCGTCGAGCGCGCCGAGGCATCGGCGTCGATAGACCGCATGCAGCATCTGGAGCCGCCCGCCGACGCGCGCGATCACGGCGTCGTGATTTTCAAGCATCGCGCATAGCTTGAGCGCCACCGCGGCGCGGACCAGGGGCAGGTCGCAGGAAGCGACGAAGGCATGGTCGCCGGCGCCGGCGCCGAGCCCGGCGCGCAGCGCATGGACCGGGCCCTGGTACGCGACCTCGTCGCGGATCAGGATGACGTCGCGGGCGGCGGCGTCGATGACCGATGGCTGATCGGCCTGGCGAGCGGCGACCACGATTATCGGTGAGAAGGCGCGATGGAGTTCCGCGGCGATGCGCTCGAGCAGGGTGGTATCGCCCAGCGGCAGTGCCACCTTGTCGCGGCCCATCCGGGCGCTCCGTCCGCCAGCCAGGATGATCGCAAAGGCTCCGATGTCGCTTTCCATGAGCGCGCGCTTCCCGACGCCATCATACTACGCGCGGGACCACCGACGGGTGGCTAGTCGCCGCCGCCGACTATGCTCAACATGGCGGGATTCAGCGAGAAGAGGGCGCCCCGGATGCGGGACGCCCTCGGGAGCCGTCGCGAGAAGTCCGGCTAGAGCTTCAGGAAGACCGTCTTGACCTGGGTGTAGAGATCGATCGCGTACTTGCCGAGCTCGCGGCCGAAGCCCGATTGCTTGTAGCCGCCGAAGGGCGAAATCGGATCGACCATCCCATAGCAGTTGATCCAGACCGTGCCGGCCTTGAGCGCGCGGGCGACCTTGTGGGCACGGCCCACGTCGCGGGTCCAGACCGCGGCCGCCAGGCCGTAGGTCGTGTTATTGCCCTGGAAGACCGCGTCGTTCTCGTCCTTGAATGGGATGGTCGCGGCGACCGGGCCGAAAATCTCCTCGCGCGCGATGCGCATGTCGTTGTTGACGTCGACGAAGATCGTGGGCTTGACGTAATAGCCCTTGCCCTGGCCGGCGTCGCCGCCGATCGTGATCCTGGCCCCTTCTTTCTTCCCGATATCGAGATAGCTCTTGACCTTGTCGAACTGCTCCTTGGAGACCAGCGGGCCCATCTTGGTCTTAGGGTCGAGCGGGTCGCCCATCGTCATCCCCTCGGTGTACTTGGTGAGCTGGTCGACGAACTTGTCGTAGACGTCGCGCTGTACGAAGATCCGCGTGCCGGCCGCGCACACCTGGCCCGAGTTGTAGAACACGCCCATCATGGCGTTGGGCACCGCGGCTTCCATCTCGGCGTCGGGGAAGATGATGTTGGGCGACTTGCCGCCGAGCTCGAGCGAGACCTTCTTGAGGTTGCCGGCCGAAGCCTGCAGGATGAGCCGCCCGACTTCCGCCGAACCGGTGAAGGCGACCTTGTCGATATCGGGATGCTCGGCGATCGAGCTGCCGGCGCCGGGTCCGAAACCGGTGACAATATTGACCACGCCGTCGGGCAATCCGGCCTCGCAGATGAGCTCGCCCAACCTTAGCGCGGTCAACGGGGTCTGCTCGGCGGGCTTCAGGATCGTGGTGTTGCCGCAGGCCAGCGCCGGGGCGATCTTCCACGACGCCATCAGTAGCGGGAAATTCCACGGAATGATCTGGCCGCATACGCCGATCGGCTCGCGCAGCGTGTAGTTGAACATCGCGGGGTCGGAGGGATTGGTCTCGCCGTAGATCTTCGAGCACCATCCGCCATAGTAACGGAAGGTCTCGGCGGCGGCCGGGATATCGATCGCGCGCGCCTGCGAGAGCGGCTTGCCGTTGTCGAGCGTCTCGAGTTCGGCGAGCTCGTCGGCGTGGGCGTCGATCAGCTCGGCGATCTTGAACAGCAAGCGGGCGCGCTGATGGGGCCCGAGCCTCGGCCACTTGCCCTCCTCGAAGGCCTTGCGCGCGGCCTTGACCGCTTCGTCGACGTCGGCCTTGTCGCCCTCGGCCACCAGCGCCAGCGCCTCTTCGTTGGCGGGGTTGATAGTCTCGAAGGTCTTGCCGGACTTGGCCGGGACCCACTTGCCGTTGATCAGCAGTTTCTTGGGGCCGCTCTTGAGGAATTCGAGGACCGCGCTCTGCTTGGCGCCGCGCGCCGCAGTTTCTACCGACGGTGTCGCTGCCATGGAACTACCTCCTTGACGATTGGCTCAGACCTGTGAGACTGCCAGCCGCATGGTCGTACGCGGCGGCCCAAGAACTATGCCCGATCCAGATCCCAAAAGTAAAAGAAAGCGGCATCCGTCCGCAAGCTGAAGGCCGCGGCTTTGCCCGGGCGGGCTGCGGTGGTTATCCTTGACCGCCGTGCCGGTAAAGCAGACACCGCTCATCGCGCAATATCTTGGCGTCAAACAGAGGGTACCCGACGCGATCCTGTTTTTCCGCCTCGGCGACTTCTACGAGATGTTCTTCGAGGATGCCGAGGTCGGCGCGCGGGTGCTCGATATCCAGCTCACCTCGCGCTCGAAGGACGGGGTGCCGCTATGCGGCGTGCCGTACCATGCCGCCGAACCCTACATCGCGAAGCTGCTCAAGGCCGGCCACAAGGTCGCGATCTGCGAGCAGGCGGCTGGCGACCGCGATCAGCGCGGCCTGATGCCGCGGCAGATCGTGCGCGTCATCACGCCCGGCACGGTCGGCGAAGAGACCGTGCTGACCGCGGGCGAGAAGAGTTTCCTGCTCGCGATCGCCGACCCCGGCGAAGGCTTCGCGATTGCGGCGCTCGACGTCTCGACCGGCGAGTTCATCGCGACCCGCGTGACCGGCGTGGCGACGCTGCGCGAGGAGGTAACGAGAATCGCACCGCGCGAAATCCTGATCCCCCGCGACCACGCGAAGCTCGAGACCGCTCTGGCCCGGCTCGAATACCCGATCACGCGCGTGGCGGAATCGAGCTTCGGGAGGCCCGCGGCCGAAGCGATCGCGCTGCGCTTCGGAATCGACGCGGCGGCGCTCGATGAATGGGCGGCGCGGGCCGCGGGCGCGGCGCTCGCCTACGTCGAGGAAAATTTTGGCCGCGACTTAAACCATCTGCGCGCCCCGGCACTCTATCGCGCCACCGAGTACATGACGGTCGACGAGGTGAGCCGCCGCCATCTCGAACTGGTCGCCTCCAGCGACGGCGGAATCGCCGGGTCGCTGCTGGCCGTGATCGACGAGACCATCACGCCGGTCGGCGCGCGTACGCTTGCCAACTGGCTGGTCTATCCGCTGCTTGACCTGGCCGCGATTCGCGAGCGCCACGATGCAGTCGAGGAGTTCTTCGATGCCGACCTGGGCGGGGCGCTCAGCGGCGCGATGGCGCGCATCGGCGACCTCGAGCGGCTGGCCGGACGGATCGGCACGCTGCGGGCGAGCCCGCGCGATTGCGTGAGCCTGGGGCGCGCGCTTGCGGCGGTGGGTGCGCTGGAGCAGGCGCTGTGGGGATTCCGCGCCGGCCTGATTCGCGCCGCCGCCGCGCGGCTTAAGCCGCGTCCCGAGCTGGTGGAGAAGATCGCCGCCACGCTCGGCGGCGACCCACCGGTCAACCCGCGCGACGGCAACCTGATTCGCACCGGGTTCCATCCCGAGGTCGACGAGCTGCGCGCGCTGGCGGTCGATGCCCGCGGCGTGATGGCGCGCCTGGAGGCCGACGAGCGCGAGCGCACCCGGATTCCGTCGCTCAAGGTCCGCTACAACCAGGTCTTCGGCTATTACCTCGAGGTCACCAAGTCCAATCTCGATCGCGTGCCGGCCGATTACGAGCGCAAGCAGACCCTGGTCGGGGCGGAGCGCTTCACGACCGCGCGCCTCAAGGAGCTGGAAGGGAAAATCCTGAGCGCCGAGTCGGGCGTCAAGGAGCTCGAGCATCAGCTGTTCGTCAAACTGCTGCGCGACCTGGTTGCCTTCACCGGCGAGATTCTTGAGACCGCGCGCGCGGTGGGTGAGCTTGACGCCGTGATGTCGCTGGCCAGAGTGGCGCGCCGGCGCGGCTACGTTAGGCCAGAGATGAACCAGGGGGTGCGGCTCTGGATCCGCGACGGACGCCATCCGGTGCTCGAAGCCGGGATGCGCGCCGGAGAGTTCGTGCCCAACGATCTCGACACCGACTCCGATGATCGCCAACTGCTGCTGATAACCGGCCCCAACATGGCAGGCAAATCGACTTATCTGCGCCAGGCCGCCTTGATCGCGATCCTCGCGCAGATGGGCAGCTTCGTGCCGGCCACCGAGGCGCGGCTGGGCCTCACCGATCGGGTGCTGACCCGGATCGGCGCGCGTGACGAACTGCGCCGTGGCGAATCGACCTTCATGGTCGAGATGCGCGAGACAGCGCGGCTCCTGGCCGGGCTCAGCGAACGAAGCCTGCTGCTGCTCGACGAGGTCGGCCGCGGCACCAGCACCTTCGACGGGCTCGCGATCGCCTGGGCGGTGGCCGAGCATCTGCACGATAAGACCCGCGCGCGGGTGCTGTTCGCGACCCATTTCCATGAGCTGACCGAGCTTGCGAGGGAGCGTCCGAGGGTCAAGAATCTCAGCATGGCGGTGAGGGAGTGGGGCGGCGAGGTGCTGTTTCTGCGCCGCGTGATCGAGGGTCCAGCGAGCCAGAGCTACGGGATCGAGGTGGCGCGCCTGGCGGGGCTGCCGGACTCGATTGTCGCGCGCGCCCGCGAAATTCTCTCCCATCTCGAACGCGGCGAGCTTAACGATACGCGCGCGCCCGGTGCGGCGGAGCCCGGCCAGGCGCTCCAGATGGGACTATTCGCGCCGGCCGAGAGCCGCGCAATTGCGGAGTTGAAGACCCTCGACGTCGATCGGCTCACCCCGGTCGAGGCGCTCAACCTGCTCGCCCGGCTTGCGCTGCGGCTGCGCGAGGGAGGTAGCGGCTGAGGACTTCATATGCGGCGGCGGGGCGGAGTGGAAAATCGGGAGCGGAGGTTGTTCGTCGCCGGCGTTGCGATTATTTTGCTCGCGGCCGGCGCCGGCGCTTCGGCCGGCGACACCGCGGCGCTTACCGGCGCCTCGATTAGCCGCGCAGGCCAAGTCGTCGAGTTGCGCTTTATGCTGCGCGGCGTGCTGCGCCGGCCCGCCCTCAGCACCCATGGCAGCCAGCTCTGGATCGATCTCGGCCACACCCGCATCGATCTGCCGCGGCGGCCGCTTGCGGGACGCGAGGCTTCGCCGGTCGACTCGGTGCGGATACTGGCGGCGAGCGACGGCGGCGCGCGGCTGGTGATCGAGGTCGACCAGCGATGCGACTACGCGATGGC
>JBGPMT010000144.1:0-7821 GCA_041487135.1 Binataceae bacterium (SeqCode)
ATCCTGCTTGGAGGTGGCACGAAAAAGCACCAGCAGCACGACATCAACGCCGCTCTTGCCAACTGGCAGGATTACAAACGAAGAAAGTAGGAGAAGGTGCCATGCCTCTTACTCGCGATTTCAAGGAGACTGTTCGCGCTCGCGTCGAGCGCGACCCGAAATTCCGAAAAGCGCTTCTTCGAGAAGGAGTGGAAGCCATGCTCGCCGGAGATGTAACCACGGCGAAAACCATCCTCCGCGATTACATCAACGCGACCGTGGGCTTCAGCGATCTCGCCGAAGCGACCCACATCCCCTCCAAGAGCCTGATGAGAATGCTGGGACCGGCAGGTAACCCGCGCGCCGACAACCTCTTCGAGATCGTCAGTTTCCTCCAGCGCCGTGAAGGCGTGCGCTTCGAGATCAAAGCCTTGCGCGCGTAACCTGAAGAGCAAAATCGCCGGCGCCCGACGGTCATGGAGGCCAATTGCGCCGGGCGGACCGTTCCGCGCCAACGCCGACTGCGAGAATGTCAACGGCGTCAACCTGACCGACTCAGGCCGCTACGGCAGCGTACGCGGATTGTCACAGATCCTGCGCTGAGAAGCCGGTTCACGATCGGATTGTTTATAATAAGGGCGCGCCGCCATGCGGCGCGCCCTTCTTTTCGACTCTTCTTGCCCGGCTGCCAGGCCGGCCAGAGTCAGCTTCGCCGCTGAATTCCGCGATTGACGCGGCTTGCGAGCTCGCGCCACTTGGTGATCACCACATCCGGGCCGAACAGGCGCTCGCGATTCCATCCGTCTTCGCCGGCGTAGAAATCGTGCATCGCCTCGCGCGCCGTCACGTCGTCATGGTTGAAGCGGGTGGTGATGAAATCCTTCCAGAAGGTCGTCATCTCTTCGTGAAATCGCGCCGCCTGCGCGGGGGTTTCAACCGGACGGCCCCAGGTCATCAGGTAGCGATGATGGTCCGCGTCGACCGGCACGTACCATTCGAAATGAATGCTGGTCGGAGTCGGAAACGGATCGACCTTCAGGCAGCCCGGCATCCAGATGCTGACCTCGGGCACCATCTCGTCGGTCACCCCTTCGTCGCCCGGCATATAGCGCGCCTTCAAGGTCACGCCCGGTTCGATTTCGGCCTCCCATATCGGCGTGCCGGCGCCGCGCACGAGCATCACACCCTTGGGTCCCGGCCCCTCGATAATCTCCATCCCGTGCCCCGGCGAGATTCCGGTATCGCCCAGCACCGTCGGCATCTGGAAGGCGCGGATTACCGGCGAGTTGCGATGGATGTACGCATGGGCGGGGTCGAAACCGTTCTCCGCGGCGAGCCGCCAGTTGCATCGCACCAGCTTGCTCCAACCGAGCGGATAGACGTCGAGCCTGGGGTCGAGAAAGCCGGGCTGCAGGTCATCGGCGAGCGGCGGCGGCGGATCCAGATCGCCGATGAAAACGAACACCAGGCCCTGGCGCTCCTCGACCGGATAGGTCTTGAGCCTGAGCTTGCCGATCAGGGGACTGTTGGGATCGGTGACGATCGTCCTGAGCGTGCCGTCGCGCAGGTCGTAGGTGAAACCATGATACCAGCAGGTGATGGTGTCTTTGGTGTAGCATTCCGGCCGGACCGAGAACGGCACGCCCTTGTGCATGCATTGATCGGCAACCGCGCGGACCACCCCATTGCAGCGCCGGAACAGAATCCGTTCGCCCAGCATCGTCTCGGCCCGCGCCTCGACCGCCTTCTCGCCGAGGCCCTGGCAAAGGTCGCCTTCCTTGAGCTCGTGTCCGAAGAAGGCGGCGTACCAATGATTGCGAAAGCCGAGCGTCGCGTCGATATACGGCTGCCAGGGCAGCTTGCGCCGCGCGGCACTTGCCCGCTGCGATCCCTCGATTGCCACGGCTAGATCGCCTCCACGACTTCGCGATGGATGCGCAGAAGCTCGCTGAAACTTTGATCGGGCGGCCGGCGGCCCATCCCGCATTCGGTCGCGACCCCGACCACACCTGAATAGTGCTTGCGCAGCCGCTCGAGCCGGCGGCGGCTGCCCTCGACCCCATCGGTGTAATGCACCAGCCCGGCGTAGAGCGTGGAGTCGCCGATCTTCAGGTCCTTGAGCGGCCCGAAGTACTCGTCGTCGTCACGCGCGCGCGGGATCGGCATGTGCACGAAATCGATCCGCCGGCTCGCTTCCCTGGCCGCGGCGTTCGCGAGCCGGACGCAGGTCTCGAGCGTCCTGGGTTCGAGGAAATGACGATGATGGAGGTCGCCGTAGCAGAGATGGAGCCCGAGCACGACCTCCTTCGGAACCGGCCCGCAGAGCTGCCGGACGAAGCGGATGTAGCGCTCCATCGGATCGCCGTTGCCCTTGTATTCCATCGGTTCCTCGCCGGCGTAATCGTCGAAGGCGACCGCCAGCGTTTCCCAGTTGATATCCCATTGCAGCACGAGATCGTTGGCCGGGACATCGTGCAGGATCGATTGGACGTCGCGCGCCGCGGCATCCGCATAGCCGTTTGCCATAATCTCCATGTCCCGCGCGCTGTGCGCGAAGAGCCGCGCCGCATCCTCCGGAAACGGGATGCAGACCTGGAAGCGCGTGTCCCGGGGTATCACGCCGCGGTCGCGCAGGTTGCGGAACACCAGGTAGGACGACTTGGTCTCGATTGGATAGGTGAGCGTCGGCACCTGGATCTTATCGACGCCCGGCCTGACCCTGAACTTGTAGAAATCGTTGTAGCCGGTCGGGACGTAGCGTGGCATCCCGGGGATTCCCTTCGGCCGGCGCACGGTCTCGAGATCGGGATGCGGCTCCCAGGCGCGAATCGCCACGAACAGCACCCAGAACCGGCGCTCGTTGGTCTCGCCGTCGGTCAGCCCGATCGCGAGATCGCCGACCTCACTGGCGCAAGAGCGGAACGCCTCTTCGGCGGAATTTCCCGGCAGTCCTCCGATCAGCAATATCGGCCGTTTTGCCTTCACCATGTTCGATCGTTCCCCGGGTGCGCCTTGAAGGCGGCGCTCAGAGTGGCCACTTCCAATCCGTAATTTCCGGTTTATCCGTCCCGTTTTCGAAAGCAAAGTTCAAATTGTCATAAATCCGGTCTTTGAGCCAATCCTTGGCGTGCGCACCGATCCCTTGCAGTTTGGGCATGCGGTCGATCGCATCGATCGCGAGGCTGAAGCGATCGGTCTGGTTGTTAATCGCGAGCTGCAGGGGGGTGTTGATGTTGCCCATCTCCTTGTATCCGCGCACGTGGAGGTTGTCGTGATTGGTGCGGCGATAGGCGAGCTTGTGAATCAGCCACGGATAGCCGTGGAAGTTGAAGATGATCGGCCGGTCCTTTGTGAACAGGCTGTCGAAGTCGCGATCGGAAAGACCATGGGGATGCTCGCTCTGCGGCTGCAGCGCGAACAGGTCCACGACGTTGACGAACCGGATCCTGAGGTCGGGAAATTTCTCGCGCAGGATCGCCGTGGCCGCCAGCGCTTCGATGGTCGCGACCTCACCCGCGCCCGCCATCACCAGGTCCGGCTCGCCACCCTCATCGTTGCAGGCCCACTCCCACAGACCCGCGCCCTTCGAGCAGTGCTTGATCGCCTCGTCCATCGTGAGGAACTGCAGATGCGGCTGCTTGTCGGCGACCATCACGTTGATGTAGCCGGTGCTGCGCAGGCAATGGTCGGCGACGCTCAACAGGCAGTTCGCGTCAGGCGGCAGATAAATTCGCGTCACGATGGCGCGCTTGTTGGTCACGACATCGATAAAGCCGGGATCCTGATGGGTAAAGCCGTTATGGTCCTGCCGCCATACCGTCGAGCTGATCAGGATGTTGAGCGACGACACCGGCGCGCGCCACGGCACCTCCATCCGCGACTTCTCCAGCCACTTGGCGTGCTGGTTGACCATCGAATCGATCACGTGCGCGAACGCCTCGTAAGTGTTGAGCAAGCCGTGGCGTCCGGTCAGCAGGTAACCCTCGAGCCAGCCCTCCAGGGTGTGCTCGCTGAGCATCTCCATCACGCGGCCGTCGGGCGAAAGCTCGCCGCCGTCGCGGTCCTCGGGCCGGTAGTCGGCAAGCCAGGTTTTTTTGCTGGCTTCGTATACCGCCTGGAGGCGATTCGATGCGGTTTCATCCGGGCCAAAGAGGCGAAAATTCGCCATATTCTCGCGCATCACGTCGCGGAGAAACTCGCCCAGCGCTGCGGTGTTCGACACCTGAGAGCTCGCGGGCTTCGCGACCTTCACCGCGTAGCCGCGAAAATCCGGCATCCGCAGCGGCTTGCGCACCAGCCCGCCGTTGGCGTTTGGATTGGCGCTGATGCGCCGTGTGCCCGCCGGCGCGATCGCGCGTAGCTCCGCAGCCAGCCGGCCGTGCTCGTCGAACAGCTTTTCCGGCCGATAACTGCGCATCCAGTTCTCCAGCAGCTTCAGATGCCTGGGGTTGGACACCACGTCGGTGATCGGCACCTGATGCGCCCGCCAGTAACCCTCGATCTTGTGGCCGTCGACCTCTTTCGGGCCGGTCCATCCCTTGGGGCTGCGCAGTATGATCATCGGCCATCGCGGCCGGCGCACCGCGGCGGATTTACGGCGCGCCGCAGCTTGAATCTCCCGAATCTGGTTGACGCAACGCTCCAGCGTCGCCGCCATCCGCTGATGCATCGGCCGCGGATCTTCGCCCTCGACGACGTACGGGGTGTAGCCGTAGCCGACGAACAGGCTCTCGAGTTCGTCGGATGGGATGCGCGCGAGGATGGTCGGATTGGCGATCTTGTAGCCGTTCAGATGCAGTATCGGCAGCACGGCGCCGTCGCGTGCGGGATTGAGAAACTTGTTCGAGTGCCACGACGTCGCGAGCGGCCCGGTCTCCGCCTCGCCGTCGCCGATAACCGGCACGACCAGCAGGCCGGGATTGTCGAACGCCGCCCCGAAGGCGTGCGCCAGGCTGTAGCCGAGCTCGCCCCCCTCATGTATCGAGCCCGGCGTCTCGGGCGTGCAGTGCGATCCGACGCCGCCCGGAAAGGAGAACAGCTTGAAAAATTTCCGCAGCCCCTCCTCGTCCTGACTGCGGTCGGGATAGACCTCCGAGTAGGTCCCCTCGAGATAGGCATTGGCGAGCACGGCAGGCGCGCCATGGCCCGGGCCGGAGATATAGAGTACGTCGAGGTCGTATTTTCTGATCAGGCGGTTCAGATGAACCAGCACGAAGCTCTGCCCGGGATCGGATCCCCAATGGCCGAGCAGGCGCTGCTTGATATGCTCGGGCCGCAGCGGTTCCCTGAGCAGCGGATTCGCGGCCAGGTAAAGCATCCCGACTGACAGGTAATTGCAGGCTCTCCAGTAGGCGTCGAGCTTGCGCAATTCGTCGGCGGTCAGGGGCGACTTGGCAGCGGCAGGCTTGCTTTGGCTGGATTTCATGACCATCTCCACAGCGATGTCGATCTATCTATAGATAGATGTCGGTCTATTTATAGATGACGCAGATTACCTGACGATGAAAGCAAGGGTGCGATTAGAAGCCGGCCGCGAGACTCAGGCCAGCAGCACCGCGATCAATCCCGAGACGAACACGCCGTCGAAAGTGCCTGCGCCGCCGATACCGGGGGGAAGGTACAGCTCTCCATAGCGGCGTCTCGAACGCCCGGGTCTATTTTGCCAGCGATCGCAGCATCTCGATTGACGGCGCGAAGAAGTTGGCGCCCGAAACCGCCTGGGTGAAATCCATCAGACGGTCGTGCAGTCCGTCGCCCGACGCGCCGATTATCCGGCGGAGCATCTTCTCCGGGATATCGAGATTACGGGTATAGGCGATAAAGAACAGGCCGGCTTCCGAAAGATTGCCATAAGGAAAGCTGTGCCGCACAATCTGCAATTCCTGCCCGTTCTCCTCGATTACGGCCCGGCTGATATGCGCGGTCGGCGGCTTGATGTCCGCGGGCAATTCCTCGCTGTCAGGTTTCGTGCGCCCGATGGCCAGCTCCTGATCCCGCGTGCCGAGCGAAGCCCACTGTTTGAGGTTATGAACGTAACGCTGCGTGAAAACGTAACTGCCGCCGGCGAACCCCGGATCTTCGTCGCCAATCAGCGCCACGTCGCTGCGATCCTCGGGGGTGTGGGGATTCTCGGTACCGTCGATAAAGCCGGTGAGATCGCGCGTGTCGAGATAACGAAAACCGTGCACCTCGTCCATCACCTCGACCGCCTCGCCGAGTTCGCGCCGGAGCCTCGCTGCGACCTCGAAATTGAGGTCGTGCCGCCGCGAAATCAGTTGGATAAGAATGTCGCCGCCGGTGGCGGGGGCGCTCAGGCCGCCCGCCGTCAGCGGCTTGAACGGGCGGAGCCGGGCGGGCCGCTTGCCGGGCGAGAGGACATCCCAGTATTCCGAGCCGAAGCCGACCGCCGAGACCAGTCCGGCCTCGCGAGCGGGCGCCGTCAGTTCGTCTGAGACCGACGGGAGGCGCGATACGATGCGCGCGAGCGGGTGGACGTCGCGGGCGGATGCGGCCGCGCGCAGAATCATGAACAGTGCGAATTCGCGCGGCTCGGGAATGATAGCGGTTTGCGGCTCCGGCATACCGGGTCCTTCCTGTTTTATAGGTCGCCCATGAAGGCTAGCCTGCTTTTGACAGGCAATCGAGGAGCACGCGGCGGCGGGCACTGGTTCAGTTTGATTCCAACCCCCTTTGACCGACAGCGCGACCTGATGCGATCATGGACGCATGCAGAAGCGCTCACGTATGCCCCGCGATACGAACCAGCTTGCCGCGCTGGTCGTGAAAATGACGACTGGGCAGCCAGTGGAACCGGAGCCAGAGCCGCCTGCCAAGCCTAAGAACCCTCACGCAGTCGCGCTTGGACGCCTGGGCGGGCTCAAGGGCGGGGTGGCGCGAAAGACTAAGCTCTCAAAGACCCGTCGTTCCGAGATTGCCCGCAAGGCCGTTCGGGCGAGATGGAAGAAGCGGCGAGACATTAAGTAACCAGGAATTGGCGAATGATATCTTGAAGCCCCGCTTCTGTGCGCCCCTCACGGTGTAGCGCTCCGTTCTGGATCTTTTTGAGCAATTCCGTTTTTACTGGCGTGTGCGGTCGAACATCGCCGTTCTCAACAATGCGCTGCCATTTCTCGGCGGTCAGAAGTATGCCACGTCGGTACTCGATAACCGTTTTTTTCGTTACAAACTCGTGCTCGCCGACATTCACAATACAAGTGTGATCGTTGTCTAGAGTCCATCCTGTAAAATTGAACATTACGGCTTCGCCAGCCGATGTAATGCCCGTCACAATAACCCATAGATGTTCGGGATCAACGGAACGGGGACGAAGAATTGCCGTTTCTCCGATCGCGGGAATCGGAGCCATTTAGAGGGTCTTCAGAAAGAAAAATTCTTCGGCATCGCGAGCGATGCGCTCAATTTCGTCCTCGGTTTTATCCGCGCCACGAAGAATGTCGGCTGGCTCTATTCTTTCGGACGAGTCCCCTGGATAGTGCCATTCGGGAAACTCATGCGTGAGGTCGCATAACTGACCCCAGTGCAAGTGACCAAACTCTGCGTCAACTTGTTCGATAATCCGCGCTTCGTATGCCGACAAACGCTTGAATGACGGGGCGTCAACCAACAGCACCACGTCATAATCGTCTCGCTTGATGTAGGCGCTCCAAGCGGGATGTTTTTCCTTGCCTTTGATTAAATCGTACACCCCGCTCAAAACCGTCCCATTTTCCATCGAGACCATATAATCGCCGGTAATCGGAAGGCCAGAATCGATGAAAGCACGACGGTCGGCCATGTAGAGAAGCTTTATCAGGGCCGTGTAATTGAGGCGGCCGCTATGAC
>JBGPMT010000145.1:0-7775 GCA_041487135.1 Binataceae bacterium (SeqCode)
AAAGCAGGCGCGCGTCGAGATGGTCGATAACGCCTCGCATATGGCGCCGATGGAACGGCCCGATACGGTCGCCGGAATCATCACGAAATTCCTCAAGAGCTAGCTCCGCCGGCGCGCGCCCTCGTCCCTGCTTAGCCGGCCGAAAAGTTTTGTTCAGCCGCGAAGGTTGCCGCATCGCGGCAATCATCATAGGCGGCAAGTTGCCGTCGCCGTCGCGTATGACCCACAACCGCGCCGCATTGATGATCGACCGGGATTGGCGGCAGAATTGGGCCCAGTCGATCGACATGGAGGAAACATCTTGAGCACGGCTAAAGGCGAGGCCAAGAGCGACACGCGACCGTTCACCGGAAATGAGTATCTCGAAAGCTTGCGCGACGGCCGCGAGGTCTGGATCTACGGCGAGCGGGTCAAGGACGTCACCGCCCATCCCGCTTTTCGTAATGCGGCGCGGATGCTCGCGCGGATGTACGACTCGCTGCATGACCCGCAACGCCAGCCGACCCTGACCATCGAGACCGATACGGGCAGCGGCGGTTTCACCCATCGCTTCTACCGGGTTGATCGGAACGCCGAAGAGCTGGTGAAAACCCGCGACGCGATCGCCGAGTGGGCGCGGATCAGTTACGGATGGATGGGGCGTTCGCCGGATTACAAGGCGAGCTTCCTCGGCACGCTGGGCGCCAACGCCGACTTCTACAAGCCGTTCGAGAACAACGCGCGCCACTGGTATCGCGCGGCGCAGGAAAGATGCCTGTTCATGAACCATGCCATCGTCAACCCGCCGATCGATCGCTCGCGCCCGCCCGACGAGGTTGCCGATGTTTACGTGCATGTCGAGAAGGAAACCGATACGGGCGTGATCGTGAGCGGCGCCAAAGTCGTCGCCACGGGATCCGCCCTGACCCATTACAACTTCATCGGCTACAACGGAGTAACCCCGCTCGGCCGCGCCGACATGGCATTGTTCGCGCTCATCCCGATGAATAGCCCCGGCGTGAAACTGATTTGCCGCACCTCATACGAAATGGCGGCCGAAACCGTCGGCAGTCCGTTCGACTATCCGCTCTCGAGCCGCTTCGACGAAAACGACGCGATCTTCATCCTCGACCACGTGCTGATCCCGTGGGAAAACCTCTTCGTCTATCGCGACGTCGAGAAGGCCAACCATTTCTTCCCCAAGTCCGGCTTTATCCCGCGCTTTACGCTGCATGGATGTACGCGCCTGGCGGTCAAGCTCGACTTCCTGATGGGCGTGCTCCTGAAGGCCGCCGAGGCAACCGGCCAGGACTCGATACGATCGTCGCAAGTGTGGGTCGGCGAGATCATGGCGTGGCGATCGTTGTTCTGGGCGCTGACCGACGCGATGGCGCGCACGGTCGAGCCGTGGATCGGCGACACGGTGCTGCCGAACACGATGTACGGCAACTGCTATCGCACGATCTCGGCGATCGCCTACCCGCGCATCCGCCAGCTCATCGAGCAGACCTATTCGAGCGCGCTTATCTACCTGAACTCACATGCGGTCGACTTCAAGAATCCCGAGCTGCGCCCGTTTATCGATCGCTATATCCGCGGCTCGGGCGGCTACGACGCGGTCAATCGCGTCAAGGTGCTGAAGCTCCTGTGGGATTCGATCGGCACCGAGTTCGGCTCGCGCCACGAGCTTTACGAGATGAACTACGCAGGCAATCACGATACCACGCGCTTCGAAAACCTGGCGCTCGCGATCGAGCTCGGCAAGGCCGATGAGGTCAAGGCGCTGGCGGAAAAGTGCCTCGCCGAATACGACCTGGACGGCTGGGTCGCGAAGGACCTGATTAACCCGACGGATATCAATCGGTTTATCGGGGACGGCAAGCCCAAGTAGGCGGCTGGTCCGTGGGCTTGGCGTGAGCCCACCGGCCGGGCTACGATTTAAATCAATAGATCGTCGTGGCGGCGCAAGCGGAGCGACACAAATGGCGACAGCGGTCAAACAACTTGGCTATATCGGGCTCGGTGTCAGCAATCTCGAGGCGTGGGAACGTTACGCCACCGAGATCCTCGGCCTGCAACTCTGCGAGCGCGGTCCGGACGGCACGCTCTATCTCCGCATGGATGATTATCACCATCGGATTTCGGTCCATCCCGATCCCGTCGACGACCTGCGGCTGCTCGGCTGGGAAGTCGAGGACCATCGCGCGCTGGATGAACTCGCGGCACAACTGGTCGAATGGGGCGTCAGGGTCGAGCACGGCACGCCCGCGGAAGCCGCCACCCGCGCCGTCTACCGGCTGATCAAGTTCAAGGAGCCCAGCGGCATCGAGTCGGAGGCCTATTATGGCCCGCTGAAGTACAACACGCCTTTCCAGTCACCGCGGGCGATTTCCGGGTTTATGACCGGCGAGGACTACGGGATGGGCCACGTGGTAATCGCGGTCGATGACCTGGACAAGAGCGCCAACTTCTATGAGAACGCGCTCGGGATGCGCGTGACCGATATCGCGACGCCCTCCGATCAGCGCGCCCAGCGCATCGGCATCGCTTCCCATATGATCTTCTTCCACTGCAACCGGCGACATCATTCGATCGCTTTCGGCTCGGGGAGCTATACCAAGCGTCTCAACCACTTCCTGGTCCAGGTGCGCGAAATCGACGAGGTCGGCGCGACCTTCGATATCTGCACCGATCGCGAAGTGCCGCTGGTCTCTTCCATCGGGCGGCACGCCAACGACCTGATGATCTCGTTCTACATGAAAACGCCGTCGGGCTTCGGATGCGAATTCGGCTACGGCGGGCGCGAGGTCGATGATCGCACCTGGAAGGTGGTGATGAATCGCGTCACCAGCCTGTGGGGCCATCGGACGATCAACGCCCTGTAAAGTTCAACGCGCTGTAATTTTCGGATGATCCGCGCCGCCACCGCGCGACGTCCTTACGGCGTGGGCGCCAGCACGATTGGATAGCGATCGATATCCTCGGGATTCACGTTGAAGAACGGGTCGCGCTTCTCGGTTACGATCGATTCGGGCGGTTCGCTGTCGCGCCACGTGAACGAGCATCGGAGGCAGTGCAGGATGCTCCAGAGCACGCGGCCGTCCTCCTTGCCCTGGTAGTTCATCTCGACCTCGCTCCCGCGGCAGCGCGGGCAGGCACTCTGCTTCGCGCTCATTTCGCACCGTCCTCCTGAAGCCGGCGAATCTGCTGCATCAGACGCTCGATATGCTCCCCGGCCGGACGATTTACCAGCTTCATATCGGGACCGACGTTGTCCGGCGGCAAAAAACTGGTCGCGTCGATTATCAGGTGATGCCCCTTGCCCGAGACTTCGGCCGACGGGTCGATCGGAACCATCGGCATGTTGGGCAACACGATGATATCGCTGGCACGCGTGCGCACCGACAGCGCCCACATGACCTGGTTGAGATCGAAGGGATCGACGTCGTCATCGACCATGATCAGGTTCTTCAGATACATCAGGCCGTGCGGCGTCCCGAGCGCGCGCAATGCGACCGACTTCGCAAAACCCCCGTAGCGGTTCTTGAGCGAGATAATCCCGGTCATCCCATGATGGTAGAGCGCGTTGACCGCCTGCACTTCGGGGAACTGATCTTTGAGCACCGAATAGATCGGCACTGACGTGCTGAGCCCGATCAGCGTGTCGTGCTCGGTCCATCCCTTGCCGATATAGATGCTCTCGAAAATCGGGTCGCGCCGATGCGACACGGCCGTGACCCTGAACAGCGGTGCGCGGCGCACGCCGCTGTAGCTGCCGGGAAACTCGCCGAACGGCCCTTCCAGGATGCGCTCGCCCAGCATCAACTCGGCCTCGATTACGATCTCGGTCTCGGCCAGGATGTCGAGTCCGTTGCGCGATTGCGTCAGCGTCATCGGCTGCCCCATCATCGCCGAGGCATAGGCGAACTCGCTCTCGTCGTAAGCGAGCGGCGTCGCGGCGAACATCGAGATGGCCGGATGGTTGCCGAGCATGACCGCGATTCGAAAGGGCCGCCGGTCTTTCTCCGCGATCAGGATCTGCCGCCCGATATCGTGTGACGGGATGCTCAGCAGCGAGAAGCGGTCGGGACCATGGAGCTGGAGCCGGTAGATGCCGACGTTCTGCTTGTTGAAGTCTTCCGGGTCGCGCGGGTCGCGGCTTACGACCGCCGCCTTGCCCAGATAGAACCCGCCGTCGAACTCGTTGATGCGGGTCAGCGGGATGATGTCATACAGGTTGATGTCCTTTTCGACCCGTAGCTCGTTAACCGGAGCCTCTTCCGGCTTTATCCAGTTGAGCTGGGGCTTGGCGCCTTTGCCGCCCCAGCGCCTGGTCATATCGAAGAACATCTCCTTGATCGTCGCGCCTTTGGGACGGCCGAGCAGGACCGCGATATTGGCCCAGCTCGCATGCACGCCGATCGCGAGACGGCGTCCGGGATAGCCGCGAATCTTGTCGAAGATAACCGCCGGTCCGCCCTGCACGTCGTTACTGGCCGCGACCGCGATATTGCGAATATCCGGTTCGGGCATCACGGGCTCGGGCCAGGTGATGCATTGACGGTTCTCGGCCAGCAATTGCAGGAAGTCGCGCAGCGAGCCGATTCGGCGCGGGGTTTTGGTGGCTGCCGCAATCGAGCCAAGTTGCGCGCCATTGACGATTTTTTCGACGCTGGTACGGGCCGGGATTTCCTCCACGGGACGCTCCTCCCAAGATCGATAGCCCGCCCGCCGGCGGGCCATGCTCTGCGACAATCTAGCCCGCGCTCCGCGTCACTGTCGAGCAGAGGTCCGCCGGGCGGACGGGATGCCCCGGGACTCGCCTTGACACTCCCGTTTTCCTCTGGTCAAGTCTGAGCCATCGAGAGATTGGGGATACCTTGATGAGCGCAAACCTGACCAAGATGGGCAATCACTATTCAGCACTGCTGCAAGACGCCGAACTGACCCCGAAAATCCGGGAGATTCTCGCCGGGCTCGATCCCTCGGCCGAGGACCATAAGCAGGCCATCTCGCTGCCGCCGGAATGTTACACCTCGGAGGAATGGTTCGAGTTCGAAAAGCGCGCGGTCTTCGATCGCGACTGGGTATGCGTCGGCCATACCGGGATGATCCCGAATCCCGGCGACTTCCAGGCGATCAACATGAACAACGACCCGCTGATCGTGCTGCGCGACCGCCAGGGTGCCGTCAAGGTGATGTCCTCGGTATGCGCCCATCGCGGGCGCGTCATTTGCGATAGTACCGGCAACCTGGACAAGCTGGTCTGCCCGCTCCATCACTGGACCTACAATCTCGACGGCGAGCTGATAGGTGCGCCGGAGATGAACTCCGTGTTGCCGCTCGCGGAGCTCAAGAAACAGGCCTTCCTGCCCGTGCTGCGCAGCGAGATCTGGAACGGGTTCATCTTCGTCAATATGGACGGGCAGGCCAAGCCGCTCGCTCCCCGGCTCAAACGGATTACGCAGGAAGTTGAGAATCATCACATGGGCGAGATGCTGGCCACGCCCACCTTCGATTTCCCGGCCTACGACTGGAACTGGAAGTACATGCAGGAGAATGCGATCGAGCCGTACCACACCTGGTACCTCCATCGCGGCATCCACGATTTCGCCCCCTCGCGCCTGGCTTCCTTTAACGACTGGGACGGCGAGGATGACGGCGCAGTGTACCATCCGACCGGCTTCCTCGAGCTCGACGCGAACTTCAACATGAGCTTTAAGTGCCTCTTTCCCGTCATCAAGACCCTTACGGAGAAGGAGCGCCGGCGCGTGATGTTCGTCACCGTGCCGCCCAACCTGTTCTTCGGCGCGGTGCCGGACGGCGTGTTCTACTACATCATCCGGCCGCACTCCGCGAACCGGATCGTCCTGCGGGTGGGCTTCCTGTATCCCGAGGCAACGCTCAAGGACCGCAACTTCGACTACATCTTTAAGATGGCGGTCGACGGACTCTGCGCCTACAACGACCAGGACGTCGCCTCCAACGCGAGCGTACACCTGGGGCTGAAATCGCGCTTCGCTCCGCGCACTCGCTATGCACCCAAAGAAAGGACGCTGTCGCAGATGAACCGCTGGCTGGTGCAGCGTTACAAGGCCTACGCCGCCGCCCTCGAAGCCCGCGAGCGCGCGGCCGCGGCCGGCCGCTGAGCCGCGCAAGCCGCCTGCGGAGGTAAAGAAAAAGTCTATGAGCGATGCGATTGGGGAACTGAAAGACCTGCTGCTGGAGATCCGCCGCGACCTCGGGCGCCTGAAGGATCTCGAGTCGATCAAGAATCTGATCACCTCCTATGCCCGCGGATGCGACCGCGGCAACGACCCCGCGATGCTTGCGCCGCTGTTCAGCTCGGATGGGACGTGGGAATGCGCCGGCTTCGGCACCTATCATGGCCGTGAGAACCTGGCCGCCGCGCTCAAAGGCATCGCCGGCGAGAAGATCTGGTGGTCGCTGCATTACATGATCTCACCGCAGATCGAGCTCGATCCGTCGGGCACCAGCGCCACCGCGTTCTGGTATCTGTGGGAATCGGCCACGGTTCCCGACTCAGATACCAATGAAGCGGAGCCGCACTGGATCGGCGGCACCTACGATGCGGAGGTCGTCAAGCAGGGCGACCGATGGTTGTTCCGCAAGATGGTCCTGAACCTCAATATCGCGAGCCCCTACTCCGCCGGATGGGTAAAGCAGCGCTTCCCCAAAGGCAACGACCATCAGCCCTACTTCCGCGAGCTCAAGCCCGACAGCTATTTCTGGTGCGCATGCGGCCGATCGAAGAATCAGCCGTTCTGCGACGGCTCGCATAAGGGCACCGGCCATCGCCCGGTTGAATTGAATATCGAGCAGCGTCAGCTGGTCGTGCTATGCGGATGCAAGCGGACCGGCACTCGGCCCTTCTGCGACGGCACGCATCTCAACCTGAAGCTCGAAAAGAACGGCGGCTGAGCCGCATCGCGCGGGCCGCGGCCGCGGTCGAGAACCATATGACAAACCTGGCTCGCGTGCCGGCATCCCGGAGGATTGAAAGATGCTTCACAGGCGTGAGCTGCTGAGGGCCGGCGCCGGGCTGGTCCTGGCGGCGCCACTGCGGATTCCACTCAGGCTGCTGATCGGGACTGCCGGCTCCGCGTCGGTCGCGCCCGACGTGATGGCGGAGAGCGGGCTCTTCGGCTCCGCGGAGCTGATTTCGGCGGCCCGTGAGAACGCGCGCCACGCGCGCGTCATCGACATCGACAACACGATTCTCATCAAGCAGCTTTCGGAGGCCTGGACGAACAACCCACGCCCGCTGTTCGGAATGACGCGCAGCGACGTCGCGGTGCTGGTCGAGGCGCTCGCCCGCGACTACGGGATGGCAGTCGCGTATCGCGGATGGCACGACCATCGCGCGAGCGGCTCGATTCATCACGTATTATACGGCAATGCGGAGGTGATCGCCGTCCTCAGGCGCGAGTTTGCGTCCGTGGGCGATGGCTTTGGAAGGGTGCTCGGCAGACAGGTCGCCGAACTGGCGACGTTCGGCGCACGGCCCGTTTCGATGAATTTCGAGGTCGACGCCAAACATGTCCATCCGGGGCGGGCGCGCTTCGTCTCCTGGGCAGTCGCACCTGCTGGGCCGGCGCTGGTCGCCTAGCGTATCGCCTCCGCCTGAATCCCGCAGCACACCATCGGAGAACAACTGAATGAACCTCAACCTTCCCCGGGGCGTCTCCAAGGACAGGTTTGCATCCGCGATTCACGCGATGCGCAAGGTCGTCGGCGATCAGTGGGTAATCGTTCACGACAATCCGCTCATCGCG
>JBGPMT010000146.1:0-7749 GCA_041487135.1 Binataceae bacterium (SeqCode)
ATACCTGATCGCAGAAAGCAAACAAGCGATTGCCCAGGCGCCTAATCTTGGCGATGTTCAAAGGGGGAAGATTCAGGCAAGCGGGATCATCCGTATCCCGAGAAACGCCGTTCGCCGCCTCGTCGAGCTTTCAAATTCAAACTGACCCATTACCGAAATACTGCGGGAGGGAACAGGCCATGAAGCGAATCAGCCAGACACTCATAGCGGGCCTCAGCATCGGTGCTGTCTGCCTCTGTGCCGTGGCCTGCATAGCCGCCGACACCGACACAATTGACACCGTATCCAGCGATGGCTCAACCATCATCATGCAATCGGGTCAAACCTATAGCTCGGACGATCCCGGCACGTCCTCTACTTGGCAATCAGGCGATGACGTGACAATCACGAACGACGATACCATCGTCAACACTGATGAAAGCGGCGAGTCAGTGGAAGGCACCGAAGAATAAAATACTTCAGATCGCATCGTCGGCTCAAACTGAACCAGTACGCCGGCGGCCCATGGCGCGCTTTTGCGAAGCGGCCCACGTCTGTGCGACACTCCCGTTTTGTCCGGCGAGGGAGCGCAACCATGGATTTCAACTTCAGCGTCGAGGACGAAGAGTTTCGCCGCGAGTTCCGCAACTGGCTCGAGGCCAACCTGCCCGAGAGCGAGCGTATCGAGCCGCTGGATTTCCTGTTCGAGGAGAGCGAAGAGTCGTGGGAGCGCCGGCTTAACTGGCATCGCAAGCTGCACGCCGGCGGATGGGTCGGAATCAGCTGGCCCAAGGAATACGGCGGGCGCGGCGCGGCGCTGCTTCAGCAGGTCATCTACGAGCAGGAGCTCCAGCGGGTCAACGCGCCCGCGCTGATCAGTGTCGGCACGCTGATGGTCGGGCCGACCCTGATTCGCTGGGGCAGCGAGGAACAGAAGCACCGCTACATCCCGAAGATCCTCGCGGGCGAGGAAATCTGGTGCCAGGGCTACTCGGAGCCCAACTCCGGCTCCGACCTCGGCTCGCTGCAGACCCGGGCGGTTGAAGAAGGCGATTACTTCATCGTCAATGGCGGCAAGGTCTGGACCTCCGACGCGCGCCACGCCGACCTGTGCATTCTGCTGGTCCGCACCGACCCCGCCGCGCCCAAACACAAGGGCATCAGCTCTCTGCTGGTCGATATGCACAGTCCTGGCGTCACGGTCCGGCCGCTGGTGCAGATGACCGGCGCGAGCGGCTTCAACCAGGTCTTTTTCGAGGACGTAAGAGTTCCCAAGGCGAACCTGGTCGGCGAAAAGAATCGCGGCTGGGAGGTCGCCATCACCACCCTGATGTTCGAGCGCTCGGGAATCGGGCTGCATCGCGACTTCGTCGACAGCGCCCGCGACCTCGCGCGGCTGGCGCGGATGGTCACGCGGGAGGGACGGCCGGCGTGGGACGATGCGAGCGTGCGCCAGCATATCGCGCAGTTCGCGTGCGAGGCCGCGGCCATCAAGTATGTCGCGCTGCGCCAGCTCACACGGCGGTTGCGGGGCGGGCAGCCGGGCAGCGAAAATTCCATCACCAAGCTGTTCGCCTCGGAGTTGCTGGTCCGGATGCACAGCTACGCCTGCGAGCTGCTCGGTCCCTACGCCCAGATCCTGCACGACGCGCCGCACGCGATCGATCGCGGCAAGTGGTCGTACCGGATGCTGAGCTCGCGCTCGTTGACGATTGGCGGCGGCACCAGCGAGATCCAGCGCAACATCCTCGGCGATCGGGTGCTCGGTCTGCCGCGAGGTTAACGATGGACTTCAATCTGAGTCCCGAAGACGAAGCCTTTCGCCGCGAGCTGCGCAATTGGCTCGAAGCCAATCTGCCCGAGAGCGAGCGCGTCGCGCCGATCGACTTCATGTTCGAGGAGAGCGACGAGCAATGGCAGCGCCGCCTGCGATGGCACCAGAAGATGCACGCCGCCGGATGGGTCGGGATCAGCTGGCCCCGGGAATACGGCGGCCGCGGCGCCAGCCTGACTCAGCAACTGATCTTCGCCGACGAGATCAGCCGCGCCCGCGCTCCGCGGCTGGTCAACACGATGGGCATCATGATGGTCGGGCCGACCCTGATTCACTGGGGCAGCGAGGAGCAGAAGCAGCGCTACGTCCCGAAAATTCTCTCCGCCGAAGAGATCTGGTGCCAGGGTTACTCGGAGCCCAACTCCGGCTCCGACGTCGCCTCGCTGCAGACCCGCGCGGTCGAAGAGGGCGACTACTTCATCATTAACGGCAGCAAGGTCTGGACCTCGGACGCGCATCACGCCGACCTGTCTATCCTGCTGGTGCGCACCGACCCCGCCGCCCCCAAGCATAAGGGCATCAGCTACATCCTGGTCGACATGCACAGCCCGGGCGTGACGGTCCGTCCGCTGGTGCAGATGACGGGCGCGAGCGGCTTCAACCAGGTCTTTTTCGAGGACGTAAAAGTTCCCAAGGCGAATCTGATCGGCGAGAAGAATCGCGGCTGGGAAGTCGCGATTACGACGCTGATGTTCGAGCGCTCCGGGGTCGGTGAGAATCGCGACCTCTCCGGCTACGCGCGCGAGCTCGTGCAACTGGCAAAGATGACCGAGCATGGCGGCCGCCCGGCCTGGGAAAATTCGAACGTCCGCCAGCGAATCGCGCAGTTCGCGACCGAGGCCGCCGCGCTCAAGTACACGGTGATGCGGCAGCTTACGCGCCGGATGCGCGGCGAGCCGCCCGGCCCCGAGGGCTCGATCACCAAGCTCTCGGCCTCGGAGCTGAGTCTCAGGATGAACAGTTTCGCGATGGAACTGCTCGGGCCTTACGCCCAGTTGACCCTCCACGCGCCCTATGCGATCGACGAGGGCAAGTGGGCGGTGCGGATGCTGGGGTCGCGCGCGCTCACGATCGCGGGCGGCACCAGCGAAATCATGCGCAACATCATCGGCGACCGGGTGCTGCGCCTGCCGAGAGATTAGGAATGCAGCAGATCGAGGAAACGATTCAGCGGCTCTCGTTCTCGGTGCGGTCGATGCTGACGGTCATGTGCTCGAACCGCCCGACCTCTGGGAGCGCTATATCGATCCGAGCTTCCGCGCCGGCGCCGTGCGTATCGTCAAGGATGCCAACGGCGAGGAACGGCTGGAGGTCGGCGGCCGGCCGTCGAAGTTCATGCATCGCTCGCGGCTCGCCTCGCTCGGCGCGATGGGGGCGCGGCGGAACGACCGCGTCGGCGCCAAGTTCCGTGGCGGCTATGCTTCGGTCGCGCCGTTCGGGGCGATGGACCCCGGCGAGCGGCTCGCGCGGATCGATCGCGAGGGACTCGCCGCCGCCTTTCTTTACCCCACCCTCAGCCTGGTCTACGAAACCGAATGCAGCGATGTTGCGCTGGCCCAGGCCTGCACTCGCGCCTACAACCGCTGGATCGTCGATTTCTGTTCGGATAGCGGGGGCCGGCTGGTTCCAATCGCGCATCTGTCGCTCGGCGATCCCGCGGCGGCGGCGCGCGAGCTCGAACGCGCGGTGCGCGACGGATGCCGCGGCGGATGGGTGGCGCAGTTCGTGATGACGCGCAAACCGCACGGCCATCCAGATCACGATGTGTTGTTCGCCAAGGCCCAGGAGCTCGACGTTCCACTCGGGATCCATCCGACACTCGAGCCGGTATGGGCCCTGCCCGGCCGCTACGATTTCCAATACCTGCGCGGCCATCGTTACTTCTTGAACGTCACCGCCGCCGATGCGATTCGCCATGCCTTCACGAGCTTCTTCGAGTACGCGGTGTTCGATAAGTTTCCGCGCCTCAAGCTGGTGCTGCTCGAAGCCGGGGCCGGCTGGATCAGCTATTGGCTCGATCGGATGGATGCGGTGTTCGAAAGCCTGCTCGGGCGCCAGCTCAGCCTGCGCGAAAAGCCGAGCTTCTACTTCCAGCGCCAATGCTGGATCTCGGCCGATCCTGACGAGCACGCACTGCCCGCCATGGTCGAGCTGTGCGGCGCCGACAAGTTTTTCTGGGCCTCGGATTTCCCCCATCCGGATCACGTCGGAAACTATATCGAGGAAGTTGAGCATCTCGCCGGGAAGCTCCGGGAGCCGGCGCGCCAGAGAGTGATGGGCGAAAACGTAATGCGCGTGTACGGCTGCCAGCTCTAGCTGAGCGGCAGCATCACGTGCTCGCGATATGCGGGGCGCTCGGTCAGCCGCTCATACCAGGTTTTCAGATTCTTGAGCTCAGGCCGCTCGATCGGCAGCGCGTACCATCGAAATGCCCACGCTCCGACCGGGATGTCGCCCACGGTAAGTTCAGACCCGGCGACGTACTTGCGTTCTGCCAGCGCCCGATCGAGCCGCGCCCAGATATCGCACAGCGACTTGCGCGATCGTTCGATTAGCTCCGGATTGCGCTTTTCCGGGGGCGTCCGGATCAGCTCCCAGAACAGATTGCGCGAATCGAGGAACAGCGTGCTCAGCGCCCAGTCCATCCAGCGCTCCCCGTCGGCGCGCGTGCGCGGATCGGCCGGGTAAAGCTTTCCATCGCCGTACTTCGCCGCCAGGTAGCGAACGATGGTGTGCGACTCCCACAGCACGAAGCCGTCGTCCTCGATGGTCGGCACCAGGCCGTTGGGATTCATCGCCAGGTACCAATCTTCGCGATTTTTTCCGAACTGCAGCCCGGCGTCGACGCGTTCGTACTTGAGACCGATTTCGCCGGCGCACCAGAGCACCTTCTGCACGTTGATCGAATTGGTGCGGCCCCAGATCTTGATCATTCCAGGTTACCTCCGGGGCGAGATTGCCATGCACGCGGCCTGGAACGCAAAAAGGCCGCCGGCGCGATTGTGCCGGCGGCCTTTCCTTACAGATTCTCAGCTTCGCCTAGTTGACGTCCCAGACGTCGCCGCGATTCAGCAGCGTGCGCAGATTACCCGGGCCCTGCTTGGCCTTTGCGTCGTCGAGCTGGCGGTTGATGGCCGCGTCGTAGGTTGGCCGTTCTGTGGCGTAGAAGACCCCGACCGGCGAGGGCATCGGCGTTTCGAAGTTGGCCAGCATGAAGGCGAGCGACAGGTTCTGCTCGTCGTGCACGACCAGGTCGCTCTCGCCGGCGCCGTTGCCGAGCGTGACCACTTCCGGCCGCATCCCGTTCATGCGGATTCCCCGGTCGCGGTTCTTGCCGAAGATCAGCGGCTTGCCATGCTCAAGCACCAGTTGATGGTCGGCCTTGATGGCCTTGTCGCTCAGATCGTTGAACGCGCCGTCGTTGTAGATGTTGCAGTTCTGGAGGATTTCCAGAAAGGCGGCCCCGCGATGGTCATGCGAGCGCTTGAGCATCTCGCCCAGATGCTTCTGTTCGACGTCGATCGAACGCGCCACGAAGGTGGCATGCGCTCCCAGGGCGACCTTGATCGGGCTGAACGGGTAGTCGATCGAGCCGAGCGGCGTCGACTTGGTGATCTTGCCGACTTCCGAAGTCGGCGAGTACTGCCCCTTGGTCAAGCCGTAAATCCGGTTGTTGAACAACAGTATCCGGAGGTCGACGTTGCGGCGCAGGACGTGGATCAAATGATTGCCGCCGATCGAGAGACCGTCGCCGTCGCCGGTGACCACCCACACATCGAGGTCCGGACGCGTCACCTTGAGGCCGGTTGCGATCGCGGGCGCGCGGCCGTGAATGGTGTGGAAGCCGTAGGTGTTCATGTAGTAGGGAAACTGGCTCGAGCAGCCGATTCCCGAGATGAAAACGATGTTCTCGCGCGGAATTCCGAACTCCGGCATCGCCTTCTGTACCGCGGCCAGGATTGCGTAATCGCCGCATCCCGGACACCAGCGCACTTCCTGGTCGCTGATGAAATCTTTGCGGGTCAAAGCGCTAGCCATCGTGGTCAGCCCTCCAGGGAGCGGTTGATGCGGTTGTTTATCTCACTGACTTTGAATGGACGGCCCTGGACCTTGTTGCATCCGAACGCGTCGATCAGATATTCGGCGCGGACCATCTTCAGCAACTGCCCCAGATTCATCTCGACCACCATTACTTTGCGGAAGCGGCGCAGCGTCTCGCCGAGGTCGGAGGGGAGCGGGTTGAGATAGCGCAGATGGACGTGCGAGACCGACTGGTTCCGGCCGCGGGCCTGCTTGACGGCTTCGCGAATCGGGCCGAACGTCGAGCCCCATCCGAGCACCAGCAGTTCGCCGCCGTCCTGGTCGCCAAAGACCTCGGTGGGGGGAATCTCGCGGGCGATGCCGGCGATCTTGCGGGCCCGCGTCCGCACCATCAGCTCGTTGTTGGCGGGTGAATAGCTGATATTGCCGGTCAGGTTCTCGCTCGAGAGACCGCCGATTCGATGCTCCAGGCCGGGCGTGCCGGGCACCGCCCACGGGCGCGAGAGCGTCTCCTCGTCGCGTGCGAACGGCAGGAAGCCCTTGGGGTCCTTGGCGAACTCAACCGGGATCGGTGCGAGCTTGTCGGGATCGGGCAGCACCCACGGTTCGGCGCCGTTGGCGAGTTGTCCGTCGGTCAGCAGGAACACCGGCGTCATGTACTTGATCGCGATCCGCACCGCCTCGTAAGCGCATTCGAAACAATCCGAGGGCGTGGCCGCGGCGATAATCGGCACCGGCGACTCGCCATGCCGCCCGTACATCGCCGTCAGCAGATCGGCCTGCTCGGGCTTGGTCGGCATCCCGGTCGAAGGGCCGGCGCGCTGGATATCGGCGATAATCAGCGGCAGCTCAACCTTGACCGCGAGACCCACTGCCTCGGCCTTGAGGTTCATCCCGGGGCCGGAGGTAGTCGTAATCGCGATCGCACCGCCGAAGGCCGCGCCGATCGCGGAGCAGACGCCGGCAATCTCGTCCTCGGCCTGGAAGGTGTAGACCGGGAAATTCTTGAAGGTCGAAAGTTCGTGCAGGATGTCGCTGGCCGGCGTGATCGGATAAGAACCGAGGAACAGTGGACGGCCCGCCTTGACCGCCGCGGCGAGGAAGCCGAGAGCGGTCGCGCTGTTGCCGGTAATATTGCGATAGCGCCCCGGCCGGATCTTGGCCGGCGCCACCTCGTACGAGCTCGCGAACATCTCGGTGGTCTCGCCGAAGTTGTAGCCCGCCTTGAGCGCGCGCCGGTTCGCCTCGAGCAGTTCGGGGGTTTTCCGGAAGCGGTTCTCGAGCCATGACATGGTGCTCTCAATCGGCCGCTGATAGAGCCACGACACCATCCCAAGTACAAACAGATTGCGGCATCGGAAGACCGCGCGGTTGTTGAGTCCGAGGCCATGCAGGGCGAGCGTGGTCAGACGCGTGACCTCGATCTGGAAGACCTGGAACTTGTCGAGCGAACCGTCGGTAAGCGGATTGTTGTCGTAGCCGGCGCGCTTGAAATTGGAGTCGGTAAAGGCCTCCTTGTCGACCATGATGACCGCGTTGGGCGCCAGGTCGCCGAGGTTGGCCTTGAGCGCCGCCGGATTCATCGCGATCAGCACCTCCGGCTCGTCGCCCGGAGTGAAGATCTCGTTGCTCGAGAAATTGAGCTGAAAGCCGCTGACGCCGGCGAGCGTGCCGGCGGGAGCGCGGATCTCGGCCGGGAAGTCCGGCAGCGTGGCGATATCGTTACCGGCCAGCGCCGATTCAGTGGTGAATTGCATCCCGGCCAGTTGCATCCCGTCGCCGGAATCGCCGGCAAAACGAATCACGACATGGTCGCGATGCGCATGCTCCTTGCGAATCGCCGGTTCGCCCTTGGCCCGCGGCGCGGCGGAGGCGGGAGCAGCCGACTCAGGTGG
>JBGPMT010000147.1:0-7714 GCA_041487135.1 Binataceae bacterium (SeqCode)
CGAAAAGCTTGCTGTTATAAGGCGTTAGAAGAAGCAATAGACGGCCCGTTTTTTGCTAAGCCCAATTAGTCTGAAGAAGGGATAGGCCGCATATCTGTGTGCGAATAAATGGCGAAGAACGGTTATTGGACCTTTCAAATGCGGCCATACCGCGAAAGGTCGGGCGTGTGGAATGAGCTGCGGAATTCAGACCCTGCGGCGGGACTTTACCATGGCGATGCATGGCTTTCGCTGCTCACTCGCGCTTTCGGGCTAAAGCTGGTCTTGGCGACAATCGAGCGCGGATCGGACGTCCGCGCGGGATGTGTCCTTGCGCGCTCGCGCAATCCTTTCGCCCGAAAGCTGGTGGCGTTACCTTTTTCGGACGCCTGTCCTCCGCTCTCCACCGACAAAGATGCAGTACCCGCTCTCTTAGGTGCACTTCGCGATCAGGTCAAAAACCTCGGCTACGAAATCCGGGGTGTGACCGGCCCGGAGCGATGGGAAACCGTCGAATGTTTTCAGCAGTGGAGCATCGATTTGTCGCGGCCCGAATCCGGAACAGCCCGCAAGCTAGAGGGAGGCCTTCGTCGCAAGCTTCGACGCGCGCGTGAGGCAGGAGTCGATATAATCTCGGGGAACAGTCGGGAGTTCGTCGGCCGTTACTACGCGCTCCATACCAAGACGCGTCACCGTCTCGGTATTCCCTCCCAACGCCTGAGCTTGTTCACACTTATGCAGCAGACCTTTTCCGAAGACGCTCTGGAGATTTGGCTCGCCGCGTACAAAGGCTCGGATGTCGCTGGTCTGGTCCTGATACGCGACAACGACCAGCTCCACTACAAATGGGGAGCACGACTGCTTTCAGCTCCTAATGGTACGCAGCATCTGTTAACCTCTAAGGTCGTTGACAAATATGCCGGCAAGTTGAAAGCCCTGGACCTGGGCCGTACCGATATAAGCAACGCAGGGCTTACCCAATTCAAAAAAGAAGTAGGCGGAGTCCCTTCGCCGCTACCGTATGCTTTCTATCCAAGGGCACCACGCAACGTCAGCGCCGAAGCGCTCACCGGAACTCGTAAGACACTTTCCAATATTTGGAAACGTCTGCCTTCCGGAGTTGCAAATGAACTAGGGGGCCTGCTCTATCCGTACCTGTCATAGGCGCTTGGGAACATATTCATGCAGGCATGCGAATTAGCTGGATTCTTTCGCGCATTGGGTCGTAGGGTAATCGAGACCGAGAGCTGCTTCTGGTATAATCCGTCGCCGTTCCTGTTCAGGACCTTGCCGGTGCATCGGTTGGTAGATCCCTCCGCGGCTGAAGTTGCGAAGGTATTGATGCTGGGTCCGGCGCTCGCGCTTCGCTATCCCAGGACGGCTGACAAGCCGGGTTCACCTGGCGGAATGTACGTTTGCTTCAATCGCGACTATGACTTGCACTCACAGTCTCCCAGTGCCCGGAGCCACACCCGCCGCGGCCTTGCCCGATGCAGAATCGAAAGAGTCGATTTCGACTATCTCGCGCATCATGGCCACTCTCTGACTGAGCAGACGACTTTGCGGCAAACCGGAAAACCGCCGCGACGAACGCAAGATGATTGGAAGCGCTTCTGCGAGCTTGCAAGTCGTATTGCCGATATTGAAGCGTGGGGCGCGTTCGTCGGTGATCGGCTGGCGGCATTCATCGTTGGGATGCTGGTGGAAGACTGCTACTACATGTACCTGCAAAAGAGCGCAACGGACCTTCTGAAGTCCTATCCGAACAACGCTCTTATGTTTACACTGATGAAATTGAAGCTAGCGTGTCCTGAAGTCGGACACGTATCGCACGGACCCAGGGCGATCGAGGCTAGTGAAGGTCTGCATTACTTCAAACAAAGCATGGGATTCGAGATGCAACCGTTCACGGAACATCTGGTGTTTAATCCGCTGCTGAAGCCGGTGCTTTTGTGGAAGGGTGATGCTGTAGTCAATGGTCTCGCGCGACGCCATCCGGAGAGCCTTTTCTGGCGCAGAGCATCGAAAGCCCTCCGAATGGCGAGGGAGCAGATGCCGTATGCCTCGAGGACGACTGGAGTCATCTGAGACCTTCGCGATCCTGCTGTTGCCACACTGTGCGCACAATTGGAGTTAGCGATGAAACTGGATGTCTTGACCAGAACCATTCCGACGCTTATCGCCCATGGGGAAATAAGGACAGTGCTGGCAGCAGGCAAGAATAGGCTTTATTCGAAAAAAATTCAATTACTGTTGCGCCGGGATCTGGCCGTACTTCTGGCGAAAAGGCCCCAAGCGAAAATACCAATCCGGATCCGCGAGATGGAAGAAGGGGATATTCCGAAGATCATCGGGCGAGTCGCTGAGCGAATGCCGGCAATCAGATCAGGACTTAGAACTTGCTATCTGGCGGTAACCGGCGAGGGCGACATTTGCTACATGCAATGGCTAATCGATTCCTCGCAAAACCATCTTCGACCGCGCGCCGTAGGGTTAACCCTGCAACCCGATGAAATGCTGCTGGAATGGGCCTACACGTTCGAGAAATATCGGAACCTGGGCATCATGGCCTGTGCGATGGCACAAATTGCCGAACAAGGTACGAGCGCCGGCGCGCGCTGGGCGCTTACCCTGGTCGATGAAGACAATATCGCTTCACTGAAGGGATGCAGGAATGCCGGATTCAGGCCGTACAAGCTGCATGAAGAACGATGGAGAGTCATGCGGAAGCAGTTGATCTACACAGCGCTTCCGGCCGACGCGCTTTATTCATTCGAAGTTCACCTTCCGCCCTCCGCCACCGGCCGCGAGGGTGAAGCTTCAACGCTTTGAGGCGGCGAAGTCGGCCGCCGAGCTGCCGGCAGTCCGACCGAACACCGCGCCCGACATCAGCCCGGTCCCGCCCGGATAATTGAGATAGAACAGACCACCGACCAACTCGCCCGCTGCGTAGAGCCCCGGGATGCCCTCGCCCTCGGTATCGATGACCTGGCCCTGCTTCGAGATCCGCAGTCCGCCGAACGTGAAGGTGATTCCGGCGGTAACCGCGAAAGCCATGAAGGGCGGCGTGTCGATGGGGTTCGCCCAGTTGCTCTTCGGAACCGCCAGGCCCTGCGTATTACGGCCGTCCTTGATGCTCGGGTTGAACGGGATCGAGGTATTCACCGCTCGGTTGTAGTTGCGAATTTCGGCCAGCGCGGCTTCGGCGTCGGCGTCGTCCAGCTTGTGAACCAGTTCCTCGAGGGTCTGGGCGCTGACCCTGGTCACCTGCCGGATACGGTACTCATCGCGCAGCAGATGGCTGACCTTATCGTCGAATATCTGCCAGGCGAACTGACCGGGTTGTTCGAGGATCAGGCGGCCATACTTCGCATAGGTGTAGTTGCGGAAATCGGCGCCCTCGTCGACGAAGCGCCGCCCGTTTGCGTTGATCATGATCCCGAACGGATAGCTGTGCTTCTGAAACCCGTCGCCGACCGCCAGGTCGCCGAGCGCGGGGGCGTTGCGATCCCAGGCGACCGCGTGGCATCCTGACCAGTTGCCAAACGACATCGCGCCCGCTTCCAGAGCCATCCGGATCCCGTCGCCGGTGTTGAAACGCGTGCCGCGCACTTTCGCCAGGTCCCAGTTGGGGCCCAGATAACGGGTGCGCCATTCGGTGTTGGCCTCGAAGCCGCCGCTGGCGAGCACTACCGCCCGGGCGCGGATCACGCCGGTGCGGCGGCGCATCCTCAAGTTGACTCCGTGCACACCGTCGTCGTCGCACAGCAGCGAAACGGCGCGGGTGTCGTAAAGCACCCCGATACCCTGGCGCTCGGCGATGGCGTGCAGCGCCTGGACCAAACCGGGTCCGCCGCCCGAAGCTTCGACTGTAAGGCCGCCCCAGAACTTGAACTTGCCGCCGACCTTGAAGGCCTGCCGCCCGTACATCGGGACGAAGCGCACGCCCCGGGTCCGCATCCATCGCAGCGTCGCGTGGCTCTGGCGAACCAGGATCTCGACCAGGTCGGGATCGGCGCGATACTGCGTGACGCGCCCCATGTCCTCGAAGAATTGGTCCTCGGTGTAGGTACCGAAATCGGTGTCGCGCTTTTCCTCCTCCGAGAGATCGGGCATCAACTCGAGCAGATCATCGAGCGTGGCGTAGGCGACGCGAAAGGCGCCGGCGGTGAACGCCGAGTTGCCGCCGCGCTCGGCGAGCGGCGCGCGCTCGAGCACGGCCACGCTGGCGCCGCGTTCGCGCGCCGCCAGAGCCGCGCACATCCCGGCGTTCCCGGCGCCGACGATCAGAACGTCAAATTCTTCCATCGGCGGTCTGCGGTCCGGCCCGATAGCGTCCCGGACCGCGGCCTTAAGATACTTCTTGACACAAGGCCCCACGCTGATCCACGAGTGAAGGAGGCCCGGGTTGAAAAAGTGCGGTAAGCGGTCCGAGACCCCCGGCAAAGGAGCATCTCATGAGTCTGGCCAACGGCGTTCATCACCTCGCGATTTGTACCCGGGACATCAAGGCGCAGATCGAGTTCTACACTCAGGTGGTCGGGATGGAACTGGAGGCGCTTTACTGGATGCATGGCGTGAAGAATACCTTCCATGGCTTCCTGAAGCTCAGCGACAGCTCGTCGATCGCCTTCGTGCAGGCCCCCGAAATCAGCGAGATCCAGCCGGTCAAGGGACTCTCGCACGCCGTCTCGCACGCCTCGCCGGTTGCGCCCGGCACGATGCAACACGTGGCGCTAAACGTCGATACCGAGGCCGACCTGCTCGCGATTCGCGATCGGGTCCGCGCGCACGGCTACTGGATCATGGGTCCGCTCGATCACGGCTTCTGTAAATCGATCTACATGGCAGCGCCCGAAGGGATAATGCTGGAGTTCTCGACCTCGGAGGGCCATGCGATCGACGCCGACGCCTGGATCGATCCGGAGGTCGTACGGCGGGCCGGAATCAGCGCCGAAGACCTCGCTCGTTACAAGCAGCCGCCGCGCTTCGAAGCGCAGGGCGGCACGGTGCCGAATCCCGATCATCGTTCGGGCAAACCGGTGCCCGAGTTCCCGCCGGGCCTCGACGCGGTCTTCACGATGAGCGACGCTGAAGTCACCGCCAAGCTGAGCGAGTCGACCCCGCCCGTCAAGGTCAGCCGCCGCTGAGCGCGGGCAACCAGGATGGCGCGCCGCAAGGTAAAGCTTTACCGGTTCGACGCGATGCCGCGGCAGACCGTGCTTGGCGGCCGTCTCGAGCGAACGGCGCTGCGCAGCGACGGCGCGATCGTCACGCTCAACTGGTTTCGGCCCGGCTCGCCCAGAGTTGAGCCGCATAACCATCCGTTCGATCAGTTGAGCTTCATCTTCGAGGGCACGCTGATCTTCGAGGTCGACGGCCAACAGATTGAGGCGGGGCCCGGCACGGCCCTGCGCATACCGCCCGGCGCGATGCATACTGCGTGGCCCAAGGGCGATCAGGTAGTGCTCAACGTCGACGTGTTCGCGCCGATTCGATCCGACTACCTGTTCCTGACCGCCCATCAGGACGAGGAATTCGTGGACGGCAGCGCTGTGCCGCCGCCGACAACCGGCTTCGCCGCCGCAGCCGACGAGCGAAAGGAAGGAGGCAAGACGTGAGCCGGATACCTCTTTGGCTCGAGTACCTGGGCTTCGAAGTGAGCGATCCGGCCGCCTGGCGGCGGCTCCTGCTAGACGTCATCGGGTTGCTGCCCGGAGCGGAAAATCCGGACGGCTCGGCCGGCTTCCGGATGGACGACCATGCGCAGCGCATCTTCGTGGTCGAGGGACGGCGCGATGACGTTTGTGCGATCGGACTCGGGACGCGCAACGCGGATGAGTTCGCGGCGCATCTACGGCGCATCGAAGCGGCGGGCGTCGCGGTCGAGCGGGCTTCCGAAGCCGAGGCGCGGGCCAGGCGAGTTGCGGCGCTGGTTCGTTTTCGCGATCCCTGGGGCGCGCCGCTGGAGTTGACGCACGGAGCGCAGATTGCCGCGGATCCGTTCCGATCGCGCCTGCAGCCGTCCGGCTTCGTCACCGGCGAGCTCGGCCTCGGCCATCTGCTTTTCATGGTGCCCGACCTGGAGGCGGCCACCCGATTTTATTGTGAGGTCGTGGGTCTCAAGGTCAGCGACGTGGGCTCCGCGCCCTTGCACGGGGTCAAGGTCGATGCCGCGTTCCTGTTCGGTACGCCGCGCCATCATTCGCTCGCGCTCGCCTCGATCGGCGGCGCGGTGCCGCGCTTCGGGTTGCATTTCGAGCTGCATGTGCCGACCGTCGACGATGTGGGACGCGCCTACGACCGCGCGCTGAACGCCGGCGTGCCGATTTCAAACACCATCGGGCGGCATTACGACGGGGTACTCTCGTTTTACGGCAAGACGCCGTCAGGGATCGATTTCGAGATCGGCACCGACGGCGTGTTGGTCGACGACAACTGGAAGACCAATAACCTGGCGTCGTGGAGCGAGTGGGGTCACCGGGTCCCCGGCTGATTTCTGACCCGGCTATCTTCCGGCGCGGAGCGAACTTTCGCGCAGCCCGCTCAGCGTGGTGCGCGTGGTGAGCGCCTCGGGATCGAGCTGGATCTCGATCAGGGCGGCGCGCCCGGCCTTCAGCGATCGCTCGAAGGCATCCGCAAATTCCCCGGTGCGCTTCACGGTCTCTCCATGCAGGCCGTAAGCGCGCGCGAGCGCCGCGAAATCCGGATTGACGAGGTCGCTGCCGATGACGCGCGAGGGGTACTCGCGCTCCTGATGCATCCGGATCGTGCCGTACATACTGTTGTTGATCACAAAGAAGATCGGCGCCACGCGATACTGATGCGCGGTCGCGATCTCCTGGCCATTCATGAGAAAGCAGCCGTCGCCCGAGAAGGAGAGCACGCGGCGGCCGGGACGTACCAGCGCCGCGGCGACCGCCGAAGGAACCCCGTAGCCCATCGAGCCGTTGGTCGGGGCGAGCTGGGTGCCGAGCTCGCGGAAGCGCCAAAAGCGATGCACCCAGCCGGTAAAATTTCCGCCGCCGTTGGTGACGATCGTGTCGGGCGGCATCTGATCGCGCAGGCTCGCCACGATTTCCGCGAGCTGAACCTCACCGGGATTCGCAATCGGCTCGCCATAGGCCAGATAATCTCGATGCGCTATTTCGGTCTGCGCGCCCCAGGCTGAAGAATCGACCGGCTTCAACAGCTTGGCGGCGGCCGCGAACTGGGGCATCCCCGCAACGATCGGTAGCTCGGCCTGATAGACGCGGCCCAGTTCTTCCGACCCGGCGTGAACGTGCACCAGCTTCTGCCGCGGACGCGGCACCTCGAACAGCGTGTACCCCCCGGTCGTCGCCTCGCCCAGCCGCGGCCCGACCGCGAGCACCAGGTCGGCGTTTTCGAACATCGAAACCAGTTTCGGATTGGGCGCGATTCCGAGGTCTCCCGCATAGCAGGGATGCAGATTATCGAAATGGTCCTGGCATCTGAGCGAGGTCGCGGTTGCCAGCCGATTCGCCGTGGCGAAGGCGCTGATATCGCGAACTGCTGGTGTGGTCCAGGTCGAGCCGCCGAGCAGCATCACCGGCCGCCGCGCCGCTGCCAGCATCTCACGCAGGCGCTCCATCTGATCGGCGCCCGGGCTGGCCTGAACAACCTGGTAGGGCGCCGCATCGGCCACCGCGGCCCGGTCGCACAGCATGTCCTCGGGCAGCACCAGCGCCACCGGGCCGGGCCGGCCTGAGGACGC
>JBGPMT010000148.1:0-7699 GCA_041487135.1 Binataceae bacterium (SeqCode)
CCGTGGGGGGGGTGTGGGTTCTCAACCCGCTTTTCCCAAAAAAGCCCCCGGCCACCGCCGTTGCGGCCCTCCCCGATTGGGGGGGGGGGGGCGGGGGGGGGGCGCCGGGCGCGCCCCCCCCCCCCCCCCCGCCCTGCCATCCGCGCCGCTGCGCAATCGGGAGCGGCGGCGCGCCACGCGCCGCCGCTCCCGATTGGCGACGTCGTGATCTCGCTTGATACCGCTCGCCGCCAGGCGGCGGCGAGCGGTATCAAGCCGCCCGACCGTCTGCGAGCGCTCCTGATCCACGGCTTCCTCCATCTGCTCGGCTATGATCACGAGCGCTCAGCCGCAGCGGCGCGCCGCATGTTCACGCGTGAGCGCGCGCTCCTGGCGTATCTGGAAGCCCGCGAACGACCTTCGTCTCCGCGGCGCCCGCGGTCCCTCCGATGAACCGACGCACCGTTGCAACCCTTCCCCCGGCGCCGATGCTCACGCATTTCACGCGCGCGTCGCGCGCCGGCAACGCGCTCGACAACCTGGTTACGATCCTCAGGGAGCGCGTGGTCCGCGCCGCATCCCGGATGGTGCGCGAGAAGCGGCCGGTGGTCTGCCTGTTCGACGCGCCGTTCGGCGAACTGCGGCAGTTGCTCCATCGCCGCAATCGCCAACGCTACGAACCGTTCGGGATCGCAGTGAACAAACGGTATGCTTTCAGGGCGGGGGCCAGGCCGGTTATCTATCTGCCCTGGCCCGAGGCGCGAAAGGTTATAGTCCCTGATGAACTTTGGCGTGTGGTCACGATCGACATGGAACGAACTCCTCCCATCGATTGGAGCTTCGAGCGCGAATGGCGGCTCAGCGGCGACCTGCCGATCGAGCCGCGGCAGGTGGTCGCGCTGGTCGATAGCTGGCGCGATGTCGACGAAGTTTTCGTCCGCTTCGGCGGGCATCCGCCCTGCGCCGGCGTTATCCCGCTAAGCGACCTGTTCGGTAAGCCGTGACCAGCCGCTCGCACAGCTTGACGCGCCTCGCGCTCAGCGCTGCGAGCGGGGTCGCGCTCGCGCTCGCCTTTCCCAAGTTCGATCTCGATCTGCTCGCCTGGGTCGCCTTCATCCCGCTGCTTTACGCGATCGATGAACAGCCCCTCAAATCCGTATTCGCTTACGGCTGGATCTCGGGCCTGGCCTGCTACGTCGTCTCGCTCTACTGGATCACGATAACCCTCCATACCTTCGCCAATCTGCCGGTCGTGATCGCCGTGCTGCCGATGCTGCTCCTGTCGGCCATCCTGGCCGTCTATACCGGCGCCGCGTTCTGGGCCAGCGCGTTTTGCGCCACGCGCACGCGGATTCCGATGGTAATCGCGCTGCCGATCGTCTGGACCGGCATCGAATGGCTGCGAAGCTTCTTCCCGATCGGTTTTCCGTGGAGCTATGTCGGCTATGCGGAGTATCGCAACCTGGAGTTGATCCAGTTCGCAGAGTTGACCGGCGTCTATGGCATCTCGGCGCTAGTGGTGTTCTTCAATGCGGTGCTCTACGCGGTGCTGTTTGGCCGGCACAGCCGGCGCGTCCAGAGGACGGCGCTGGGCACGCTCACCGCCACGATGATCGCGGTGGTGGTATTCGGAACGCTTCGCGTTAATCAGTTCGAACATGCCCCCGCCGCCGGAAAACTGCGCGTCGCGATGGTGCAGGGGAATATTCCACAATCGATCAAGTGGAGCCCGGAATTCCTCGAGACCTCCTTCGGGATCTACGTCGGACAAAGCAAGACGGCGGCACGCCATGGCGCGGACCTCATCATATGGCCCGAGGCCGCCGCGGCGTTCCTGTTCCAGCCTGACGACCATTACCCGGCGCAGCTTGCCGCCGACGCCAACTACCGCTCGCGCCTGCTCGACCTCGCCCGGACCACCGGCAAGCCGATTCTGTTTGGAGCTCCGGCGGTGGGAATCGAGGATGGCGCGCCGGGGTTCCACAACCGTGCTTACCTGGTCTCGGGTCGGGGCCGAGTCGAAAGCTATTACGACAAGATGCAGCTGGTGCCGTTTGGCGAGTACATACCGCTACGCGCAGTGCTGGGTAATTTCGTCCATCGCCTCGCGGCCGGTTTTGGTGACATGTTCCCCGGCCGCGTGCAGACGATTTTCGCCGTCGGCGATGCGCGCCTCGGGGTGCTGATCTGCTACGAAAGCGTCTTCCCGGACCTTACGCGGCGGGCGGTCAAGCGCGGCGCCGAGATCCTGGTAAATATCACCAACGACGCCTGGTATGGCGAAAGTTCGGCTCCTTACCAGTTGCTCGCGATGGCCGCGATGCGCTCGGTCGAGACCAAGGTCCCGATGGTGCGGGTTGCGAACACCGGAATCAGCGCCGTGATTCTGCCGACCGGCCGGATTACCGCGGCGACACCGCTTTCCATCCGCACCACCGAAATCCAGGAGGTCGCCTACCGGCCCGAACGGACGATCTACACGATGGTCGGGGACCTGTTCGCCGAGCTCTGCTTTGCGCTGGGAATCGCGGGCCTGCTCTGGGCATGGCTATGGCCGGCGCCGCCCGTCCCGCGCAAAGTTCCCACCCTTTCGGACGCCATTGCGGGCAACGGCCGCGGCTGAGGAACAGGCGGCGCGGTAGCGCGGCGGGAGCCAGCTTGCGGGAAACTTGCTTTTGACCCGTGTATGTGCGACGCACGGCCCAGCGCGAGGACTTAGTTCGGCGGGGGTTACCGGCGATGGAGATCCATTTCTTTCACTTGATGCCGTGGCCGTATCTGCCGGCCGATTTCGACGACCGCGAACGCTATCCGAGCGCCTGGGTCACCCTGTCCAATTCGCACTACGATCCGCACCAGGGCCACGAGCTCTACAACCGCTATCTCGACGAAATGGAGTATGCCGAGGAGCTCGGCTTCGACGGGGTCTGCGTCAACGAGCATCATCAGAACGCCTACGGCCTGATGCCGGCGCCGAACATCATGGCGGCGGCGATTGCGCGCCGGACACGGCGCGTGAAGATCCTGATTCTCGGCAACGGGCTGCCGCTGCGCGACCATCCGCTGCGCGTCGCCGAGGAAGTCGCGATGCTCGACGTGATGTCGGGCGGGCGCATCGTCTCCGGTTTCGTGCGCGGGATCGGCGCCGAGTACTTCTCGATGGGCATCAACCCGACTTATTCGCGCGGCCGCTTTCATGAGGCACACGACCTGATTATCCGCGCCTGGACCGAGCCCGGGCCGTTCGACTTCGAGGGCCAGTACTACCGGGTGCGGTACGTCAACGTCTGGCCGCGGCCGCTCCAGAAGCCGCATCCACCGATCTGGATTCCCGGCTCAGGCAGTATGGAGACTATCGATTGGTGCGCCCATCCCGAGCGCAGGTATCCTTTTCTTGCGGTCTACATGCCGACCGCGCAGGTGGCGGGACTGTTCGATCTCTATCGCAAGGCGGCCCGCAACTACGGCTACGAAGCGGCGCGCGATCAACTCGGGCATCTGCTGCCGATCTATGTCGCCGACAGCGACGAGCAGGCGCGAGAGGAAGCGGCGCAACACGTCCTGTGGCTCTACAAGAACGGGCTGCGCTTCGTCCGCGAAATGTTCTTCCCGCCGGGCTACGTCTCAGCGCAGTCGCTCGCGCGGATGTTCTCGAGCGGGCGCGCGACCGATTACGCGGGCTTCAGCTTCGATGATCTCAACCGGCTCGGCTATTGCTTCGTGGGCGGCGTGGAGACGGTGCGCCGGCGGTTGCTCGATGCGTTCCGCGACCTGGGCCACGGACTGCTGATGGCGCTGCTGCAGATCGGCGATATGCCACGCGATCGCACGCGGAGAAACATGGAGTTGTTCTCGCGCGAGGTGATGCCAGCCTTGCGGGCCGAGTTCGGCAACGGCAAGGGCAACTGAGTTGCCGGTAAACCGCTCTCATGCGATATATACCGTCGTCGTGCCGGAGACGGCAGCAACGTAGACGGGCAGGAAGCTTTGCGACGGGAGAATAGACGGTTATGCAATGTCATTTGTTTCATCTGATGCCTTATCCGCATCTGCCGCCTGATTTCGACGACATGAAGAAGTACCCGACGTCGTGGGTGATCTTCTCGAACAAGCATTACGACCCGGTCAAGGGCGTCGAGCTCTACAATCGTTACCTCGACGAACTCGAGTATGGCGAGGAACTGGGTTTCGACGGCGTCTGCGTCAACGAGCATCATCAGAACGCCTACGGCACCATGCCGGCGCCGAATGTCATGGCGGCGGCGCTCACGCGCCGCACCAAGCGGGTGAAAATCCTGGTACTGGGCAACGGACTGCCGCTGCGCGACCATCCGCTGCGCGTCGCCGAAGAAATCGCCATGCTCGATGTGATGTCGGGCGGGCGTATCGTCTCGGGCTTCGTGCGCGGCGTGGGCGTCGAATACTTCTCGATGGGGCTTAACCCGACCTACTCGCGCGAGCGGTTCGCCGAGGCGCACGACCTGATCATCCGCGCCTGGACCGAGCCCGGGCCGTTCGATTTCGAGGGCAAGCACTACCGGGTGCGGTACGTCAACATCTGGCCGCGTCCACTCCAGAAGCCTCACCCGCCCATCTGGATCCCCAGCTTCGGCAGCCGTGATACGGGTGTATGGTGCGCCCATCCGAGCCGCAAGTACCCCTTTCTCTCCACCTACCTGCCAGACAAGACCGTCAAGACGCTGTTCGATGCCTGCTTCGAGACTGCGCGCGAGCACAACTACGAACTTTCGCCCTACCAGCTCGGCCGGCTGATGCCGATCTACGTCGCCGAAACCGACGAACAGGCCCGCCGGGAAGGCAACCAGCACATCGCATGGCTGTTCCATCGAGGCCTGCGTTATATCTTCGAGATGCTCTTCCCGCCCGGGTACCTCTCGCCCTCGGCGTCGCTCTTTATGGCGAAGTCGTACCATGAGGTCGACTGGACCAAGCTCAGCGTCGACCAGATGAACGAGGCCGGTTACTGCGTGGTCGGCAGCGTCGACACGGTACGGCGCCGGCTGGCGAACTCGATGAAGGAGATGGGCTGGGGCATCCTGCTGCCGTTGCTGCAGATCGGCGACATGCCCGCCGACCGCACCCTCAAGAACATGAAGCTGTTCGCGAGCGAGGTGCTGCCGTACCTGAGGGCCGAGTTCAACAACCTGCATCCCGCCATGGCGAAGTCGGCCTAGCACGGGCGCAGCGAGGAGCGATTGGAATGGCTTACAAGGAAGAGTTTATCGACCTGCACGGCAGCAAGATCCAACTGCTCAGCGGTGGAGCGGGCGAGCCGCTGCTCTACCTGCACAGCGCCGGCGGCGAGATCGCGTGGCTGCCGTTCTTCGAGATGCTGAGCCGCGATTTCAAGGTCTATCTCCCGGCGCATCCGGGCTTCGCGAAGTCCCAGGGGCTCGACAAGATCGACACCATTCACGACCTGGTGTTTCATTACACCGACCTGATGGACGCGCTGGGGCTCAAGACCGCCCTGGTTGCCGGCCTGTCGCTCGGCGGATGGACCGCGGCGGAGCTCGCCGTGCATCATCCGGAACGGATCCGCAAGCTGGTGCTGATCGACGCCGTGGGTCTGTACTGGAATGGCGCGCCGCGGATGCCCGATATTTTCGCGGCCTCGGGACCGCAGACCCGTGAGATCGTGTTCTTCGATCCCAACTCCGAACTGGCCAAGACCGTGATCCCCGACAATCCCACCACCGAGCAGCTCGAGATGGTGCTCAAGGCGCGCGAGGCGACGGCGCGGGTCGGATGGAATCCGTACCTGTACGATCCACGGCTGCTGGAACGCCTCTATCGGATCACGATGCCCACGCTGCTGGTATGGGGAGACAGCGATCGGCTGGTGTCCATCGAGTACGGCAAGGCCTACCAGAAGGGGATTAAGGGCTCGCGCCTGGTGACCATCGAAAAGTGCGGCCACGCGCCGCCGATCGAGCGTCCGGAGCCGACCGCCAAGGCCGTCGGCGAATTTTTCAAGCAGTAAGGCTGTTCGCCACGGTTCTCGAAATCGGGCGCCCCCGCTGGGCGGAGCGCCCGATTTTCCGCCCGGCCGCCCGGGAGCCATTAAAGAAACCGCGAAAACGTGGCAGAATGGACTTATGTTGAGTGACATGAAAGAGCTGCTCGCGGATCTCGAAGCACGCACCGAAAAACTCCGGAGGCGTCTTTGACGTCGCTCGCCTCAATACCCGGCACGACGAACTCCTGAAGGAGTCCACCAAGCCCGGCTTCTGGGATCGGCCAGAACAGGCCCAGACGCTGCTCAAGGAACAGGACCGTATCAACGATCAGCTTGGCGGCTACAACCGCCTCAAGCATCTGATCGACGAAGCCCGCCTGTTCCTCGCCATGGCGGAAGAAGAGGGGGCCGAAAAATCGGAGGCGGCGGCCGAGACCCAGCGCGCGTTCGAGGCGGCGCGCGCCGAAGCCGAGCGGCAGGAACTCGCCGTGATGCTGAGCGGCGAGTACGACCGGATTGGCGCAATCGTCTCGATCCATCCGGGAACCGGCGGGCTCGAGGCGCAGGACTGGGCCGAGATGCTGCTGCGCATGTATCTGCGATGGGCCGAGCGTCACGGCTACAAGACCGACCTCGCCGACCTTCAGCCAGGCGAGGGCGGCGGCATCAAGAGCGCGACCGTCACGGTCGAGGGCGATTACGGCTACGGCTATCTGAGGGCCGAGGCGGGAATCCACCGGCTGGTGCGAATCTCGCCATTCGACGCCAACGCCCGGCGCCATACCTCGTTCGCTTCGGTGTTCGTCTTTCCCGCGATCGACGACAAGGTGGAAGTCACGATCAACCCGGCCGACCTGCGCGTCGACACGTTTCGCGCCTCAGGCGCCGGCGGTCAGCATGTCAACAAGACCGACTCCGCGGTCCGCATGACTCATATCCCGAGCGGAATCGTCGTGAGCTGCCAGAACGAGCGCTCGCAATACAAAAACCGCTCGTTGGCGATGAAGATCCTGCGGGCGCGCCTGTTCGAGCTCGAGGAACGCAAGAAGCGCGAGCAGTTCGAGCAGTTCAGCAAGGACAAGAAGGACATCACCTGGGGCAGCCAGATCCGTTCCTACGTTCTGCAGCCCTACCAGATGGTGAAGGACCATCGCACCGGAGTCGAAATCGGCAATACCAGCGCCGTGCTCGACGGCGAGATCGACGAGTTCATCCAGGCCTACCTGATGGGCGTGCGCAAGGGCGATGCCGAAGCCGTACCGGCCTAGCTGAATTGCCCGCGCGCCGCCGACTTGCCTATTGACGCGGGGCGCGGCAGATTTGCATCAAGGCATTTCCGCCATCCCAAAAACGCTATCCAGCGCGCAAGGAGACCGCGATGATCGACGTTTATTTCTGGACCACGCCCAACGGCTACAAAATCACGATTATGTGCGAGGAAGTCGGGCTTCCCTACAACGTAATCCCGATCAACATCCGCACCGGCGAACAATTCAAACCCGAGTTCCTGAAAATCTGCCCGAACAACAAGATCCCCGCGATCATCGACCACGACGGGCCCGGCGGCAAACCGATCACCATCTTCGAATCCGGCGCAATCCTGATGTATCTCGCCGAGAAGACCGGCAAGCTGATGCCGCAGGAGATGCGCAAGCGCTACGAAGTGATCCAGTGGCTGATGTTCCAGATGGCGAGCGTCGGCCCGATGTTCGGGCAGAACACGCATTTCCGCCGCCAGGC
>JBGPMT010000149.1:0-7685 GCA_041487135.1 Binataceae bacterium (SeqCode)
TATCGAGGGTCTGCATGAAAAGCGCGCCGCCGACGATGAGCGGGACCAGCACCTTCGTAACAAATTCGGCGCGCGAAGCGTCCTCTGTATCGCGAGTCTCAGACGACCCGTCGGGCCTGATTCTATCCGCCAGGCTGCGCACGGCGGTAAACCTCTTCGACCGGCGGTTTGGAGCGGAAAAATACCCAGAACAGGAGCGTATTCAAGATCTGGAAGAAGGCGGACACCTCGATCGGGATGGTGAGCGCAAGCTGCATCAGAAAGCCCGTCGCGATTGAACTGATCGCCAGGCCGGCCTGAATCGGCAGGTTGACGATTCCAGCCACGCTGGCGCGCTCGGAGGGGCGGATGACGCCCAAAATGTACGACTGCCGGACCGGCACCGAGACCGCGTTGGCGAGCTGCCTGGCAAGGAACGCCGCCCCGGCGAGCCAGAAGCTCGGCATCATCGGCATGATCACGAGGAAGAGGGCGGAGAGGCCGCGGGAGCCGACGACCACGCCCACCGTGGTAAAGCGGCGTGTCAGCGGCCCGGCTAAGAACAGAGGCAGCATGACGGTCAGATTGATTATGAAAAACAGGGTTCCGAGCTGGTTGGCGGTCGCCCCCCATTGGCGAACAAACCAATAGGTCATGAACGGACCCAGCGCTCCGACCGCCAGGCCATTGGTCAGATTCACCAGCATGAAGCGCCATACCAGTGTCCATGAGCTCCGCGATAGGCCGAAAATCCGGGGCTCCTCTGCCGGAAGATCATTGGGAACGGCGGGGCGTGCGGAGGGAGCGTTCGGGAGGGCGGTAAGGCGGCGCGTTTCGCTAATAGGATAGACCAGGACGGCGCTTAGCACGTTCAAGATTGCTGTAAGAACAAAAACCATCCGATAGCCGGTCAGCATGCTGATCGCGGCGGTGTGGTGCATCAGGTCCGGTAGGACCGCTACCGGCGCCCCGATCGCCGTGGCGATACCGCACATCAACGCCATCCAGGACAAGGCGGAGGTCCGATCGCGATCCTCGACGTGCGCCGCGGTCAGCGCCTGCACCGCGGGATAGGACGGTCCGATCCCGACGCCGCTGCCGCTGCCGCCCGGCGGGATAATCTGCGAGATTCCCGCCAGGATCAGCATCAAGTAGAAGTTGCGCGTTCCGGCGAACAGAAGCGACCCAAGCGCGACCAGAAACGACGAGCCGACGATGACGTTCTTGTAGCCAAAGCGATCAGACGCAACGCCTGAGGCCACGGCAAACAGCGCGCCGGCAATCGAAACCGCGGTAAGCAGGAAACCCAGCTCCACCGCGCCGTAGCCAATTGACAGCAGATAGAGCGGCAGGACGATCGGGAGATAGCCGACCGTCAGGCTATAGAGCGCCTGCAGAGCGATGAGCAGTGTGATATCGCGGTTCAGCCATCGCGGCACCCACGGTACGTTGCGAGTTGCTCTCCTACCCGCATCGACTGTGAAGCCGCTCGGCTCCCCCACTCGGTGATCTCCTGTCATCCACTCCGCCTTACGAAAGAAAGAGATTCGCGAGAATAATGGCGAGGTCTGGGCTACGGAACAAGCTCAATTTGGCAAGCGGCGAGCGGAGTCGCTCGCAATCGACGTAGCGGAGCCAGTCCAGCCCCCACTGCCGGCCAGATGCTACGGGCGTTGCGACGCCAGCCACAAGGCCGCGAGGCATCGCTGCTGTTCGGGGGACGGGCTCCGGAACCTGCTCGGAGGTCAAATCTGGTAGATGAAAACTTTGTGCTCGCGCGGGCTCAAATAGACCTCTTCTGCTTCCTTCAAGTCGAGCTCGCGCAATTGTTCATGATCGATCTCGACGCGTACCGGGTCGCCCCACTGGCTGATGAGGTCGATCTTGACCCGCGGCCCGGCCGCGTTGATATGCCGTACCGTGGCCGAAAACGAATCCTTCCCATTCGGAGCCAGATGGATATCGAGCAGATGGGGCCGGACGTAGACCACCGCCTTGTCGCCATTACCGGCGCTCGATCGATCGTCGTGATGGAACGCGATGGGGGTGCCGCGAACGTAGATGCGTCCGTCCTCGATGCGGCCGTGAAACAGGTTCACATTGCCCAGGAAACCGGAAACAAACGGTGTCGCCGGATGATGGTATAACTCGTCCGGAGTGCCGACCTGCTCGATTCTTCCGTTGTTCAGCACCGCCACCCGGGTGGCGACTTCGAGCGCTTCCTCCTGGTCGTGCGTGACGAAGACGCTGGTGACGTGCAGCTCGTCGTGCAGGCGCCTGAGCCATTGCCGCAATTCCTCGCGCACCTTGGCATCGAGCGCCCCGAATGGCTCATCGAGCAGCAGCACGCGCGGCTCGACCGCCAGCGCCCGCGCCAGCGCGACCCGCTGGCGCTGCCCGCCGGACAGTTGCGACGGATAACGGCCGCCGGACCATTCGAGCTGTACCAGCTTGAGCAGGTCGTTCACCCGCCGGCGAATCTCATCTTCGGAGAGGCGCCGCCGGCGCGGCCGCACGCGCAATCCGAATGCGACGTTCTCAAACACCGTCATATGGCGGAACAGGGCGTAATGCTGAAAGACAAAGCCGACCCCGCGGTCCCGCGCGCTGCGCTCGGTCGCCTCTTCGCCCCCCAGATGCACCGAGCCCGAGTCCGGAACCTCCAAGCCGGCGATGATCCGGAGCAGCGTCGTCTTGCCCGAACCCGAGGGACCGAGCAGCGCGACCAGATCGCCGCTCGGGATGTTCAGACTCACATCGTCGAGCGCGACGAAGTTGCCGAAGGCTTTGCTGATATTGCGGATTTCGATACTCATACGGCCCCTGGCCGGGTGGCGACTTTCCCAGGGAGAAAAGGCTCGCCGTGGGTCTGGCCGGCAAGCAGCCGCTTGGCGACGAGCGTCATCAGCGCGAGCGCGGTCAGCAGGGAAGCCACCGCGAAAGAGGCCGCGAATTCGTAATCATTGTAAAGGATCTCGACATACAACGGCATCGTGTTAGTAAGCCCGCGAATATGGCCCGAGACCACCGAGACTGCTCCGAACTCGCCCATTGCGCGCGCGTTGCATATCACTACGCCGTAAAGCAGGCCCCATTTCACATTCGGCAGTGTGACCCGAAAAAAGGTCTGCCAGCCGCCGGCGCCGAGCGTGAGCGCGGCCAGTTCCTCCTCGCTGCCGGTCGCTTCCATCACCGGAATCAGCTCGCGCGCGACAAAGGGAAAGGTGACGAAAGTCGTCGCCAGAACAATGCCCGGAACGGCAAAGATAATCCTGAGGCCGTGTCGGGCCAGGAACTCGCCCAGCAATCCCTGCGCGCCAAACAGCAGCACGAAGATCATCCCGGAGATGACCGGGGAGACTGCGAACGGCAGGTCGATCAAGGTCGCGAGCAGGGTTTTTCCCCTAAAGTCGAAGCGCGTGATGGCCCAGGACGCCGCCAGGCCGAAGACCAGGTTCAACGGCACCGCGAGCGCGGCGGTGAGCAGGGTGAGACGGATGGCGCTGCGCGCCTCCGGATTGGTGATCGCCGTGAGATAGACGCGCACGCCCTGCCGCATCGCTTCCGTGAAGACCGCGATCAGCGGAATCAGCAGGAATACGCCCAGGAAGAGCAGTGCGGCGGCGATAATCAGCAGACGGCCCAGGCGGGTTTCGGTGGTGGCGGAGCGGACCCGCTCGCCCGGATCGAGCGAGTAGATCCAGCCGGAATCGCCGCTCAGCATCGAGCCCAGTTCGTGCTCTTCAGGCGGCATAACGGCCCGTGCTCCAGCTTTGCACCAGATTGACGATGAAGAGCAGCGCGAACGAAAGCATCAGCATCACCAGCGCGATCGCGGTCGCTGCCTGGTAATCGAACTGCTCCAGTTTCGTCATGATCAGCAGCGGCACGACCTCGGTGCGCATCGGCATGTTGCCGGAAATAAAGACCACCGAGCCGTACTCGCCGAGCGCGCGCGCAAAGGCGAGCGTGAAGCCGGTGATGATCGCGGGCATCAGGGCGGGCGCGGTTACGCGCATGAAAGTCTGCAGATGCGTGGCGCCGAGCGTGGCCGCCGCCTCTTCGAGTTCGGCCTCCAGATTCTGCAATACCGGCTGAACGGTGCGCACCACGAAGGGCAGTCCGATAAACGTCAGCGCTACGATCACGCCCAATGGGGTGAACGCAATCCGGATGCCCAGCGGATCGAACCAGCGCCCGATCCATCCGTGCTGCGCATAGATCGCGGTCAGTGTGATGCCCGCCACCGAGGTCGGCAGCGCGAACGGCAGATCGATCAGCGAATCCAGGAGCCGGATGCCGGGGAATCGATACCTGACCAGCATCCACGCCACGGCCAGGCCGAACAGCGAATTGACCACCGCGGCGGCCAGCGAGGCCCCGATACTCAACTGATAGGCGGCCAGCACGCGCGGCGAAGCAATCACAGTCCAGAACCGGCCCCATCCCATCCCGGCGGTCTTGAGCAGGATGGTGGAGAGCGGGATGAGCGCGATGAGGCTCAGGTAGAGGATGGTGTAGCCCATCGACAGCCCGAAGCCGGGCAGCACGTTGCGCCGGCGCGATTTCGACGGCCGCCCGCTCTCATGCTTGCCGCCGGGCGCTTCAGGGCTTGTAGATTTGATCGAAAACTCCGTCATCATCGAAATGGGTCTTCTGCGCCTTTTGCCATCCGCCGAAGACTTTATCGATTGTGAACAGCTTGATTTTCGGCAATGGCGCATCGAACTTCGCGGCCGCGGCGGCCAGACGCGGCCGGAAATAATGCCGGGCCGCGATCTCCTGACCCTGCGGGGTATAGAGATATTCCAGGTAAGCCTGCGCCACGGCGCGCGTGCCGCGCCGGTCGGCCACTTTGTCGACCATCGCCACCGGCGGCTCGGCGAGGATACTCACCGACGGGTAGACGATCTCGAACTGGTCGCGGCCGAACTGATTGATCGCGAGATAGGCCTCGTTCTCCCATGAGAGCAGAACGTCGCCGATTCCGCGCTGCGCGAAGGTCGTGGTCGATCCGCGCGCGCCCGAATCGAGCACCGGGATGTTCCGGTACAGGCGGGTCACGAAGTCCCTGGCCTTCGCCTCGTCGCCGGCCGGGGCTTGCAGGGCGTATCCCCATGCGGCGAGATAGGCCCATCGGGCGCCGCCCGACGTCTTCGGGTTCGGCGTGATCACCGAGACTCCCGATCGCACGAGGTCGGGCCAATCCCTGATCCCCTTGGGATTACCCTTGCGCACCAGGAACACGATCGTCGAGGTGTAGGGGGAGCTGTTGTCGGGCAGCCGGCTCTGCCAGTTCGACGGCAACAGATGGGCCTTCTCGCTGATCGCGTCGATATCGTAGGCGAGTCCCAGCGTGACGACGTCCGCCTCGAGCCCGTCGATTACGGCGCGGGCCTGCTTGCCCGATCCGCCGTTCGAGAGCTGGACTGCTACATCTCCGCCGGTCTTTCCCTTCCAGTAAATCGCGAACGCGATATTGAAGTCCTGGTAAAATTCGCGCGTCGGATCGTAGGAGACGTTGAGTATCGTCTGACCCGCGACCGCGACGGTTGGGAGACTCGCTGCCAGCGCCATCGCCAGCAGCGAGAATCCGAGCAGCGTTTGACGCATCCGCATTTTGATGCGGCCCTGGTTCGAGATGGCAGATCTCGGGTGCCGCATCAGTAGGCGAACTCCAGGTTCAGGAAGATCGAGTGGATGTCGCGCGGCACCAGATTCGGGATTACCGTGTCCAGCGAAGCTGTGGGATTCCCCGGCAACAGTTGCCCGTTGAACTTATTGCCCGGCACATAATTGAAGGGCGTGAGCTTGCTGACCGGCAGCCCGAAATCGCTGTGATAAAAGAGCAGGTTCTGGCTGTCCAACGCGATGCGTACGTACTCGTTGAACTGGTAGCTGATGCCGGCGACGAAACGCTGAAAGTCCAGCGGATTCTCCGGCACATTGTCGTTCGGCAGGAACCATTGAAACATCCCGAACGCGGTCAGCCGGGTGTTCGGGATGTGATAGTGACCCATGAAAGCGAGGCCTATCTGGCGCGAACGTCCGTTGTTCAGAAACGCCTGGTAGGCAGCCACCTGTGGGCCATAGGTCCTGACCACGCCGTAGCAGGGTGTGGCCTTCGAGCACTGGTTCCCGAAATGCGTGCCGCTCGTGAATGATGTTCCGGTGGGGATGCCGAAGGCGTCGGCGGGCCCGCTGCCGCGATAGAGGCTTGCGAGCGAGAAGGCGTTGTTGCCGTAGTCGAATTCACCGAGCAGATTCCATTGCTCTGCCGCATAATGGACCAGCGCGGCGATCCGTTCGAAATGCGCATTGCTCCCCTTGAGCGGGATCGGCAGGCTGTTGCTGTCCGGCGCGACATTCCCGTAACCGTAATCGTAAAAGCCGGTGAACCCTAAACCGTCATATCTCCAATGGGCGCCGAGCGGATAAAGCGTCACCCGCCCCATCGCCTGCTTGGTGTCGGCCTGCTCGCCGTTATTGAAATTGCCATTGTTGAAGGCGCCCAAAGCATACTCGGCATAGGTGGCCTCGCCCCCCGCTGACTTGACCGGCCCTGCGAACTGGAGGCCGAGCTGGCTCGATGACAACCCGGCGTAATTCCATGGCGAGAGGTAGACGAAGCGGTATTGTCCGAAGTCTTCCTCCCATGGAACGAACGGGTTTTGCTGCGCGCCGAAGGTGACACTTCCACCCCTGAGCTGCGGGTTATCCGGGAACAGTCCGGTGTACTGAAGATAGGCGTACTTGATACGCAGATTCAGGTCGCCCGACAGATTGCTTCCCACCGCCGTGGTGGTGCCGAGCTTATCGGCACTGGCGCTGCCGGTGGCGCGGTAAAGCTCGGGAGTCAACCGGAAGGTGATGTCATCGGTGGGCGTGAAATAGGCGTTGAGATAGGCCCGGTTCACGTCGAACGAGTTGTAGCCATTGTTGCCGGCCCCCGGAGCGTTCAGATTCTCCAGGAACCAGGGCCCGTACCCGGCATGCGTGTAATAGGCGTAGTCGAGGTAGGAGAGTGCACCCAGACGGAATTTATTCTGGAAATTATCCAGATAATTCTTCCAGGCCGGCTCCATCGCCGAGACCTTCCTGGTCAGCGCCTGGTTGTCGTACTCCTGCTGCGCCTGTGATTGTGCCACTGCCGCCCGCACTTTTTCGTCGGTCTTCTGCTCGACCCTCTGTTCGACCTGCCGGGTTATCGCGCCGGTATCCACGTCACCGGTGATTCTGAGCGGCGTGCGGTTCCTGCCCGGCCGCATGAAGACCTGGCCGGTTGCCCGATCGATGTAAAAGGTCACGCTCTTCGCGGTCGATGCCGGTTCCTGGGGACGAACCGGTTGCGCACTTAAAACCGACAGAACAACCACCGCGACTGAAATTAGATTTCTCCATCGCGTTTTCATTGGACACTCTCGTGCTTTGAGGGAAGTGATGCGCCTGACATCAGAACCGCCGGCCCAGGAGACTCCTTGAGGCGACGGGACCGGACTCGATCGGTCGAGGCGTGGTCCTTAGAGGGAGACGCCGTTTCTGATGTTGCTCAACTGCACCGACGTGTAAGTCTTGCTGTTACAGACGTATTTCGTCGGCGTGGCCTGCTGTATCTGGGCGCAATTCTCAACTCTGGGAGCAGGGCCTGAACTCAGAAACAGCTTTTCGGTAGCTGCGCATCCTGAAAGCAAGAGAGTGCCTGTCAA
>JBGPMT010000150.1:0-7675 GCA_041487135.1 Binataceae bacterium (SeqCode)
ATCTGGAGCGTGTCGAAAACTTCCGAGCGCACCGCCCATCGCGCCGCATCGCCGTCGCCGCTGTAACCGATAAACCGGCTCTTGCCCTGGTCGCGCGCGCGCTTGAGCGCCTCGATAACCTCGCCACGGCGCAAAACCTCCTCGGGGCAGCTATGGAACTGGACCACGTCGAGATAGTCGGTGCGCAGCCGCTTGAGGCTCCGATCGATGCTTTTTCCGATCAGCTCGGGACTCCAGTCCGGGAGCCTGATTCCCGCCGCATGGCCGCATTTGGTCAGGATGCAATAGTCGGCGCGGCGATGGCTCACGGCGCGGCCAATCATCTCCTCGGCGTCGCCGTAGCAGGCGGCGGTATCGATCAGGTTGAGGCCGGCATCGAGCGCGGCGTTGATAAGCTCGTTGATCTGCTTTTGCGTGACGCTCTCGTAGCCAATCTCGGAGGTTCCGAGACCGAGGGCGCTGACCTTAATCCCGGTCTTGCCGAGCGTTCGCTGTTCCATCCTGCGAGGCCGCGCCAGGCGATGGCCGGCCAATCTCCCAGCCGAACAGGGTGCCGCATCATAGCCGATCGCGCAACGCGCCCCGCCCGGCCCGATTGTACCGCGCAACTCGCGGATGTTAATTCTTATCAGACGCGCCACAGAGGAGGCGCAACCATGAAACACGGAAAAGCTACGCTCAGCCACGTGGTTCTGTACTGCTACGATTTGCGCAAGATGATCGATTTCTACACCGGCGTGCTCGGCTTTCATCTCTCCGACTCCGGGAAGGCGCGCGGCAACGATATCTGCTTCATGACGCTCGATCCCGAAACCGACCATCACATGCTGGCCCTGGCCGCCGGCCGCACCGGCTCGCCCGAGGACCGGGTCATCAACCACATCTCGTTCCGCGTCGGCTCGCTCGCCGATCTGCGCAAGCGCCACGAGATGCTCAAGCAGGCCGGCGTGAAGGACCTCGAAACCATCACGCACGGCTCGTGGCTTTCGGTCTACTACCGCGACATCGAGAACAACCGGCTGGAGTTCTTCTGCGATACTCCCTGGTACATCAGGCAGCCGATCGTGAAGCCGCTCGATCTGAGCCTTTCGGACGAGGAAATAATGCGCGCCACGGTCGAGGAGTTCGGCCATACGCCGGAATTCAAGCTGATGACCGAGTGGAAGGCCGAGACCGTGAAGTCGCTGGATTCCTGAGATCCATGATCGAGCTGGTCATCTTCGACGCCGACGGCGTGCTGTTCGATTCCGTCGAGGCGAATATCGCCTACTACAACGCGATTTTCAGCGCGATCGGCGAACCGCCGCTGAGCTCCATCGAGGAGCGCGAAGGTATCTACTACGCGGCCATCCAGATGTTCGAGCGGCGCGCTGGCGCCGACCGCGAGAAGCTCGCCCATATGAAGGAGGTAGCGCGCAGACTCGATTCGGAGCCGTTCTTCAGGCTGCTCAGAACGCCCTTCGAGCTGCGTCCCTTCATGCTTGAGCTCAAGCGCCGCTACCGCCTGGCGCTCGCCACCAACCGCTCGACGACCGTGCCGGCGCTGATCGACTACCTCGGCCTGGCTGAGATCTTTGAGGCGATCGCCAGCGCGCGCGACCAGGTCCGTCCCAAACCGGCGCCCGATATCCTCGAGTTATGCGTGCGGCGGGCCGGCGTCGAGCCGCAGCGCGCGGTCTACGTCGGCGACAGCCATATCGATCGTGAGGCGGCGAGCGCGGCGGGAATCCGCTTCATCGGGGTGGGCGAGCGCGTCGAGCATCATCAGCGCATCGCGGGTCTCGGCGAGCTGCCCGGGCGGCTTGCCGCGCTGTCCACCAGCGCCGCGTCGCCCGCGGCTACATCATCATCTCGATAAGATTCGGCCCGCGCTCGGGCAGCGCGCGCTCGAGCTCGCGCACCAGTTCCTCGGCGGTGTTGACGCGCACCCCCGGCACGCCCATCCCACGCGCCATCTCGACCCAGTTGATCTCGGGATTGTCGAGCATCGTGAGCGAGCGCGCCTTGGGGCCGGGCTCGGTGATGCCGGCGCGGGAAAGTTCGACCTGCAGAATCCGATAGCTCCGGTTGTTGCAGATGACGGTCGTGATATCGAGCGACTCGCGCGCGTTGGTCCACAGCGCTTGCAGCGTGTACATCCCGCCGCCGTCGGCCTGCAGCGCAATCACCTTGCGGCCGGGGGAAGCGACGGCCGCGCCGGTCGCACACGGGAGTCCCTGGCCGATCGCGCCGCCGGTCAGCGCGAGATAGGTATGGGGCCGCGCGCCGGCCGAGGTCACGTAGGCGGAAAAGCCGGTGGTCGCGCCTTCGTCCATTACGATCGCGTTCTCGGGTATCAGCGCGCCCAGGGCGGCGCCGATATTGGGCGGGATGAGCGGGCCGGACGGTTTCGCGGGGCGCTCAGTGGCCGGAATTTTCGGCCGGGCGCCGGCGCCGAGCTCATCGGCGAGCGCTTCCAGCGCGGCGGGCACATCGCTCTCGGGCTCGGCGAGAATCTCGGCCTCGCAGCCCTCGGGAATCAGGACGCTGGGCGAATTCGGATAGCCGAAAAAAGCGACCGGCCGGGGCGCGCCCGCGATAAGCATCGTCTTGAACGGGGCCAAGGCTTCGAGCGCCTGCTCGGGAAAATAGGGCAAGCGGGCGAGCGCGGGATAACCGGCCCCGCGCTCCATCCGCGCCGGGAAGGTCTCGCACATCAGGGCGCATCCGGTTTTTTCCGCGATCCGCGCCGCGGCGGTCAGACTGCGCGCGCGCAGCCCCTGTCCGCCGAGAAACAGCACGGTCGGCTGATTGCGGCGCACCAGCTCCGCGGCGCGCCTGACCGCGTCGTCGGGCACGGCCGGCAATCGCGCGGCGGGAATCGGCGTGGCGGGACGGTCGGCGGGATCCCATTGGCAGTTCGCCGGCACAATCAGCGTCGCGACCTTGCCCGGGTAGCGGCCCGCTGCGGCGATCGCTTCGGCCGTGTCGCGGGCGAGCGAGCCGGCCGCGGACGCCGATCTGATCCAGCCCGAGACCGGCCGCGCAAGCGAAACGATGTCGGAGGTGAGCGGCGCATCGTACTGGAGATGCCAGGCGGCGTGATCGCCGATCACGTTGAAGACCGCGGAGCGGGCACGCCGCGCATTGTGGAAATTGGCGATGCTGTTGGCAAAGCCCGGGCCAAGATGAAGCAAAGTCATGGCCGGGGAATCGGACATCCGGGCATAGCCATCGGCCGCCCCCGAGCAGACCCCTTCGAACAGGGCCAGAATCGGACGGATGCGGTCGCTTGAATCGAGCGCCGCCACCAGCGGCATCTCGGTCGTGCCCGGATTCGCAAAGCATACCGTCACACCACATGCCTTAGCCGTACGAACCAGGCTTTCTGCTCCGTTCATTCAATCACTCCCGATGAAGCGCAGGGTTGTCGAACTCAGATACGCCACGCCGCCGGACGTGTCCACAGCGCAGCCGCACAGTAATCAATAGATGCGCGGCGTCACCAGCGTGCCCGAACCGCCCGGGGGCGGCGGCGTCATCGGCGTGGTGAGCGTATGCGCCAGCTGGTCGATCTCGTCGCGCAGTTGCTGCGCCTGAGGACTGGCGCCCTGCTTTATCAATTCCTGTTGCAGAGTCTGGACCTGTTGATTCAGCGAATGGAGCTGCGCCGCGGTTGCCGTGGTATTCGCGGAGCCGTTCGCCGCCGCCTGGGCTTGCACCGCGGCGAGTTGCTTTTGGAGCTGACCAAGCGTCATCGGCGGCGATGTGGGTGGTGAACCTGGCGCAGGTGGAACGCTGCTAAGCGCGCCCGCGGCACCAAGTATCGAGGAGAAGCCGCGCGCCGCGAGCATCGCGGAGAGCTCCCCTTGGCTGGAGGCTCCGTCGATTTTCGCGCCGGACGCAGCCACCGGACTGCTGGGATTAGGGCTATACAGGTCCAATTCCGGCGGGCCGGTGTCCGAGCGCAGCACCATGATCGAATCCTGATGCACCCGGGTGGCGTAGTCGTACTGCACCTCGAAGTCGATTTTCGAGTCGCCGTTGAGCTTCCACCCGATCCCGGTGACAGATCCGATAGTCGTGCCGCCGTAAATTACGGGCGCGCCGCTGGCGAGCCCGCGGGTCGCGTCGAGTTCGGTGACGTAGCTCACCGCCGATGCGCCCGAAGCGCTCGCGCCGCATCCCGAGAGCATCGGCAGGCAGGCCAGGATCACCACGAGGCCGGCCGCTCTGATCATCGCGACGCGCGCGGAGATGTCGGCATTGCTACGCAAACGCGGGCATCACCTCGCGCGCGAACATTTCGAGCGTGGCGGGCGCCGCCTGATCGCTGAAATAGCAGATGAACATCCTGACGCCGCGGTCCACGCGTTCCCGGAGCTGATCGACGATCTGCCCGGGCGTGCCGCGGACGGCGGTGTAGGAGAAGGGCTTCATCTTCTGGCCGGCCTTCCACTTCTCTTCGGCCTCCGCCTCGTCCTTGCCCATGCAGATCAGCGTCTGCTCGGAGATTTGCAGCGTGTTGAAGTCGCGGCCGACCGCCTGGCAGTGATCCTTGAGCACCGCCATCTTGTGGTTGAAATCGCGGTAGGCTGCCGGGCAGTTCCATCGATCGGCGTATTTGGCCACCAGCCGGAGCATCACCTTTTCGCCGCTGCCGCCGATCGTGATCGGCGGATGCGGCTTCTGGAGCGGCTTGGGATTGTTGAGCGCCTCGGCGATCCGGTAATAGCGTCCGTTGAAACTGGGGCGCGCCTCGGTGAACATCGCCTTGATTATCTGCACGCTCTCCTCGAGCTGCTTGAGGCGGGCGCCCATGGTCGGAAATTCGTAGCCGTAGGCGTCGTACTCGCGCTGCGCCCATCCGGCGCCGATTCCGACCTCGAGCCGGCCGCCGCTAATATGGTCGATCGTGGTCAGCGACTTGGCGAGCAGGGCCGGGTTGCGGAACGAATTACACAGCACCAGCACGCCGAGCCGGAGGTGGCCGGTGCGCGCGGCCAGAGCGCTCAGCAGGGCGAGGCATTCGGGATGGTCGAGATCGGGATAGAGCGGGCTGAACACGTGATCGACCAGCCATAGCGAGTGGAATCCAAGGCGCTCGGCGAGGTTGCAGCGCTCGATCAGCGCGGCGAGATTCAATCCGGCCTGCGGCGAAAAGATCCCGAATTCGACTTTGGCGGCCATCCAGCGGCTCCTTGCGGGTTGAGCGATCGATAGATCACGTTTGGCACGCGTCGAGGGGGGATTCAACTACGCGGGAAAATCAGCCATCGGCCGCGGTTACGCGGCGTCGGAGGTGGGCGGAAAGCCGGGCCTCGAGGGGTCGATTCTGGCGGGCTTCACGGACAACACCAGCAGCGCCCAGAACAGCGCCCATACTCCGAACAGGAATCCGAGCACGCTCCATAGCGCCACCGAGCGTCCGCGCCGCGCGGCGACCAGCGCGGTCAACGGCGCCAACGCGGCATCGATCGCGAGCGACGTGCCGATCAGGTCGGCGGGCGATCCGCCGTGACGCATCAGCGCGAACCCCGAAGCATAGCCCACGATGGTGGCAACAGTTGTCATTAGTTGGCGCTGCGGCAGGTCCTATATATAGTTATATCCATGGCACGCAAGGAAGCGCGCACGCTCATCGACCGGCTCCGGGCACTCAGCGAGGACGGCATCTCCAGCTTTTTCAGCGAGGTGATGGCCAGCGATAGTCTGCGGCGCCAACTGGGACGGGCCGGCGAGCGGCTGACGGCCAACAAGCACGTCTTCGATCGCAACGTCGAGACCGTGCTGGACTTCGTCAACATCCCCTCCAAGCGCGACATCCGCGAACTCAAGTCGCGCATCGATCATCTCAACTCGCAGTTCGCCAACCTCAGCATGAAAGTCGACCGGCTGCTCGAGCGTGGCAAGCCGCCGCTCACGCGCGGCAGCCGCGGCCGGACCAAAGGGCGCGGCTAGCCAGTCGCGAGCCGCCGGCCGATTTCCGCAAGATCACGCAGGTTCCTGGGTTCGCGTCCGAGTTCGGGCGCCACGATCAGCGCGACCTGCGCGGGTACGATCGCGCGAATCGCGTCGAGCGCGCCGGCCTCGCGCCGCTTGAGCGCGCGGAAGTCTGCCAGGTTGCGGTCGAGCTTGCGCCCGAGCGCCGGGTCGATTCGGAGCTTGGCCGGGCCGCTGATCCGCGGCAGGCCGCCGGTCACGCGATTCACCAGGACCGCGCCCAGCGCGACTCCCGCGGCCTCCAGTCCCTCCACGAACGAGCGCACCTGCGCGACCCGTTCGCGCTCGGCGGTGGTGACGATCACGGCGTTGCAGGCCGGGTCGCGCAGCAATGCCTGCGCGCGTCCGGCCCGCTCTGCGAAGCCGGGATACATCCCCTCGAACCCGCGGATAAAGCCCTGTACGTCGCGCAGCAGGTGAAGCCCGGTGACGCGATCGAAGGCGGAGAGCATGGCACGCGCGGCCAGGTCAACGATCGAGAAGCCGCCGCGGAGCATGCTGCCCGGCGCGCCCAGCAGCGTGACCGCGCGCGAGTTGAGAAAATCCAGCAGCCGGCGCGGCGCCTCGAGGAAGTCCATCGCTTCGGCGGCCGGCGGCGTGTCCAGCACGATCAGCTCGGCGCCGCCACTCTCGTGAAGCTCGAGCAGGCGCTCGACCGCCATGTAATCGGCGACGCCCGCCAGCGCCTGCGAGAGATTGCGATAGATGCGGTTCTCCAGGATCGCGTCGCGGGCGATAGCCGACGGTGCGTAGCGCTCGACCAACCGGTCGAAGGTATGCTTGGGATCAAGCCGCATCGCGCGCATCCGGCCTCGTTTGGCCGAGGCGATTGCGCGCAGCGCAACGGCCTGCGGCTGGTTCGAGCCGGGATCGAGGCCCAGCGCGTCGAGCAGGCGCGGCGCCGGATCGATTGTCATTACATCGACCGCCCGGCCTGAAGCGGCCGCGGCGAGCGCCAGCGCCGCACTGATCGTGGTCTTGCCGACCCCGCCGGGTCCGACGCAGATCACCAGCCGTTTCGAGAGCAGCGCCTCAACCGCGGGCTTCATCGGCAAGCAGTGCGTCCCTGAGCCGGTGAGCGAGGCTCAACAGGTCGCGTTTGTGCAGCTCGGCGCGAAACAGCATCGGCAGTTCGATCACTTCAAGGCCGGCCGCCCGCAATTTATGACGCGCGGCATCGGTACGCCGGGCCAGCTCGCGGCGGCGCGCGGCGAGTTCGCGATGGCCGTTGAGTTTGCGCAGCGCCTCGATCTCGCCGGGTTCGAACAGCTCATCGACGGCGCAATTCAGCAACGCGACGACTCGCGCGATACGCAGTTCCTTCAGGCGGCGCGCGGTATCCAGCGCCTCGCGCACCGCGAGCTCCTCGGGCGTCGCGGTCACGATCACGCCGAAGCGCTGCGGATCGGCAATCAGGGCTTCGACTCCGGAGGCGAGCCGATTGAGCGTCCCGAGCGGCGCCAGCCCTTTGACGCCCTCCGCCACCGCAAGCATCTCAAGCGCGTTGCCGCTGGCCGGAGCGTCAGCCACCACGTAGTAGTCATTCAGCGCGGCATCGCCGGCAACGACTCGCAGCCGTTCCATCAGGAGGAACGCCTCGAGACCGGGAACTGCCGCCGTCACATAGCCGAAGGTGCGGCTCCTGAGCATCCGGTTGGCGATCGCCCGCATCGGCACGATCCGCACGATAAAT
>JBGPMT010000151.1:0-7620 GCA_041487135.1 Binataceae bacterium (SeqCode)
ATACTCCCGTCGCGGATCCCGCGGCAGTTGCGGCAATTGCAATTCCACTGCGGAAAGCCGCCGCCGGCCGCGGAGCCCAGAACCAGAATCTTCACGGCCGCATGTTCACCCGCCGGCGATCCTGGCGGGCCCTATGAAAGCTGCGCAGCGCCGCGAAATGTCAGAAACCTGAAGTGAAAGATGCAGGACGCGGGCGCACCGCAAGCGCCCGATCGCCCGCTGTTCTAACGATTCCAGATGTACATCGTGACTTCGAAGCCGAACCTGAGCTCGATAAATTCGGGTTTCGTCCAGATCATCATGGTCTCCTTCAGCCGAACCTTGCAGTCGCGATTCTGCCCCGCGAGCTGCTCCCTTGTCAAAGCCTCGCGCTACGCGGCCGCCGGCGCAGGCTCGTTCGCCGTTACGACCGCCTTGGCCGGGGTCCGCCGCCCGCCGCGCTTGCCAGGACTTGCGGCGGCGCCCTTCTCCGCCACAGGACTACCGGGACCTTTGCCAACCTCCCACAACTTGATTCCGCCCAGCAGTCCCTGCAGGTTGCTTACCAGCTTGACGTTTTTCGGCAGCTCGAACTTGATATACCGCGTATTTCCGCCGCCGATGTAGAGCCGATCGTAATCGAAGGTGATCGCCAAATCCTCGATCGCCTCGCGCAGCAGCTTGTTCCACTTGCGCTTGCCCTTTTTCTTCAGCGCCCGGAAGCCGAGTTCCTCTTCGTAGGTCTTGCCCTTGTGAAATGGCGCATGCCCGAGCTCCAGATGCATCCGATGGCCGTCGGCGAAGACCACCGATCCGAAGCCGGTGCCGAGCGTGATCACCAGCTCGATCCCCCGTCCGGTGACCGACCCCAGCCCCTGGATGTCGGCGTCGTTCGCGACCCGCACCGGCCTTCCCAGCTTGCGCTCCAGCAGCTTGTCGAGCACGAGGTTCTTCCATCCCTTGCCCAGATTCGGCGCGGTGTAAACGCGTCCGTTCTTGACCACGCCCGGAAAGCCGACCGAGACCCGGTCGAATTCGCCCGCCGTCTCGGCCAGTTTGCGAATTACCCGGATCAGCGCGCGCGGCGTGGCAGGCTTGGGCGTCGGAAGCCGGATGCGCTTGCTGATCGGCTGGCCGGCAGCGTCGAGGATTTCGACCTTAGTGCCCGTACCGCCGATATCCACCGCCAGGGTGCGCGGACCCGCGGCCGGTGCCGCCGCCTGCCGCTTCATCTTCGGTTCCGGTTCCGCCATTTCGACTCCCTTGTTGCGACCCGCTGGCGCTGAGTCCCGGTTATTTTGATTCAGCCGGAGCACGGGCGCAAACCGCAGGCGACTAATGAGTGGCGATGCGATCGCGGGCGTGTTAATCAGGCGTCGCAGCTTCTGGCCCAGGGAGACTTCAGGATGGGGGATGCGCTCGCAGATTTCTTTGGCTTCGACGCGCTCGGCACGACCTTCAAGCGCGAGGTCGTGGCTGGCGTCACGACCTGATGTGCTTCACCTACAATATCGGGGTCGGCATTACTGCCGGTTTCGTGCTACATCCGCTGTTCAAGCTGGCGATCGGGCGCGCCCGTGAAGTCCGGCCCGGCCTGTGGGCGCTGTTCGTGCTCTCGCTCTGCTTCTTTATCTTCTACCCGTATCGATGACGACGGCCGAAAACGGAGGCGCGCGAAATCGATGGTGTCCAGGTCACAGAAGGAAAAAGCGGCGCGCTTTCTCAGGCTCCATCAGGGACCCCGCATTCTGATCCTGCCCAATGCGTGGGACGCCGCGAGCGCGCGTATCTTCGAGGCCGCCGGCTTCGCGGCCGTCGCGACCACCAGCGGCGGCGTCGCCGTGTCGCTCGGCTATCCCGACGGCGAGGCGGTGCCGCGCGACGAGATGATCGACGCCACCCATCGAATCGCGCGCGCGGTCGAAGTCCCGGTCACCGCGGACATCGAGGCCGGTTATGGCCGCACGCCGAACGAGCTCGCCGAGACCATCAAGGAAGTGGTCGAGGCGGGCGCGGTCGGGGTCAACCTGGAGGATGGCCTGGCGCGCGGATCGCGCAAGCCGCTGCGCGATATCGACGAACAGGTCGAGCGCTTGCGAGTAGCGCGCGAGGTGGCGAAAGCTCTCGGGCTCAACCTGGTGATCAACGCGCGCACCGACGTCTACCTGCATCGGGTCGGAAACCAGTCCGCGCGCTTCGATGAGACGGTGCGCCGATGCAACGCCTGGAGCGCCGCGGGCGCCGATTGCCTGTTCGTGCCGGGGGTCGCCGATCGCAAAACGATTGGCGCGCTGGTGAAGGCGCTGGACGGGCCGCTCAACGTGATGATCTGGGAGTCAACGCCGCCGCCCAAGGTGCTCGAAAAGCTCGGTGTGCGGCGCGCGAGCACTGCTTCGGGACCGGCGCGGGCGGCGATGACGGTCACGCGGAGGATCGCCGATCAACTGCTCAAGACCGGCAGCTACGCCGGCTTCACCCGCGACATCATGACGCATGTCGAGGCCAATCAGTTGATGTCCAACCGCGGGCGGTAATCCGGGATAGAAGCGTCGCGGCGGCCGATTCCAGCCGCCCGCCCTGTCCACAGTTCGATACTGCGACGATCGTGTCTAGCCGGCGTTGCCCTTCTTGGCTGACGCGTTACGTTGATTCTGGCCGCCATGGGCCAGTTCCTCGTTGATAATGTTCTCGAACATCGGCGCCGGCTGAGCGCCAGTCAGCGGCCGGCCGTTGATGAAGAACCCGGGCGTGCCGTCGACCCCGACCGCGCTGCCCTGGGTCATCGACTGGTGCACCGCGTCGGCATACTTGCCCTTGTCCAGGCAGGCGTCGAACTGTTTGGTATTCAGCTTCAGCTTGGCCGCGGCGTTCTTGAGATCCTTGGTGGTCAGCTTCGACGTATCCTTGAACAGCTCGTCATGATATTCCCAAAACCTTCCCTGCTCTCCGGCACAATGCGCCGCTTCGGAGGCCTGGAAGGCGTACTGATGAAAGGTCAGAGGAAAATCGATGAACACCAGCCGCATCTTGTCGCCGTACTCCTGGCGCAGTTCCTTGAGGGTGTCCTCGGAGCGCTTGCAATAGGGACACTGGTAATCCGCGAACTCGACCACCGTCACCGGCGCGTCCTTGGGTCCGAGCGAAGGGTAGCCGTCGGTCGCGATCTTGAGGCGCGGCGCCTCGATAATCACCTTCAGATGGTTATCCTCGCGCAGTCGTGCGATCACCTGCTGGCGCGCCGCCTGATCATTGCGGCGTTGCAGCGCCGCGATCAGCGGAGCCTTGATCTGATCGTAGGGCTGCTGAATCCGATCCTTGTGCTGACCGTAAAATTCCTTGGCCTTTTTGTCCGTTACCTTCCCCGACTTTCCGGCGAGCTGCTTCTTCATGAACTCGTCCGGAGTCATGTTCGCCTTCTTGGCCGCCTGAGCGATGATGTATTTGTCGGCGAGCTTGTTAATCGCGTCGCGGCGATACTGGTAGAGCTGGTTCTGCCACGAGGCCAGCTGGGGCTTTATCTCCTCGTCGACTTCGCCCTGGGTGATCTTGTGATTGCCGACCGTGGCGACGACCTTGTTCGGGTCGGAGGGCTGCACGCTGTCCTGAGCGACCGCCGCTCGCGGAATCGACAAGGTGAGGATAACGGCCGCCGCAACCGCCGCGATCGCCGTGAAAACCCCGCGCCAGCGCGAGTCCTGACGCTCGCGCACAACGCAGGCCATGGCTACCTGATCCATCGAATACTCCCTTCAAGTCGTTAGGTAACGACCGAGACCGGGACTCTATCATGACCGGGTTCGCCTGTCTTGCGGCAGACGGCGGTCTCGGGCGTGTGAGCGGCCGCGATGGCTCAGCGACCTCGCGCGGTTGCCTGTGACCCCCTCGATATCCGAGAATCGCGATGGCATGGGATAAGGAGGCGCGTGATGGTGCTCGATCGTCAATCGCGCGAAGGCGCACAGATAAAGCCGGTCATATGCGTGGCATGCAGTCAGCAATGCGGGGTGCTGGTGCGCGTCGAGAACGGACGCGTGGTTGAGATCGCCGGCGACAAGGAGCATCCCGTCAGCGAAGGATTCATCTGCGTCAAGGGCACGCATGCAGCCGAGTTCCACTACCGTTCCGATCGGATTCATTGGCCGCTCAAGCGCGTCGGCGCGCGCGGCGAAGATCGCTGGGAGCGGATCGAGTGGGAGCAGGCACTCGATGAGATCGCCGGGCAGATGCGCGCGCTCAGCGATAAATACGGTCCCGAAAGCATCGCCGTCACGACCGGTACGCTGCACGGCGCGGACTGGGGGATGGGCGAGCGGTTCCTGAATCTGCTCGGCAGTCCGAACATGGTCGGGCAGGACAAGGTCTGCAATGGGCCGATCGCGATCGGCGAGGCGCTGACCTCCGGCTACGGTCCGACCGGATACACCCCGCCGATCCCCGGCGTCACCAAATGCGTCGTGCTGTGGGGGATGCGGCCCGCGGCGGGAAAACCGCTGCTGTGGAAGAAAATCGTCAAGGCGATACGGGCCGGCACCAGATTGATCGTCGTCGATCCGCTGCGCACCCTCGAGGCCCGCCAAGCCGACCTGTTCGTCCAGCTACGCCCGGGCACCGATTGCGCGCTGGCCCTGGGATGGCTCAACGTCATCATCGGCGAGGGCCTCTACGATCGCGAATTCGTCGCCAGCGATACGGTCGGTTTCGAGGCGCTGCGCGAACGGGCTGCCGAGTACACGGCGTCGCGAGTCGCCGAAATCACGTGGCTTCCGGAATCGCTGATCGTCGAATCGGCGCGGATGTTCGCGACCAACGGACCCGCCATCCTCGGACCGGGCAATGGACTATGCCAGGTCGGGGCGACCTCGGTGCAGGCGGCGCGCGCACTGGCCTGTATCGTGGCGATCACCGGCAACCTGAATCGGCCCGGCGGCCACATGACGATTGGTCCGCCGCGCAAAATCATCTCGAATGGCGACGCGATCCTGGTCGACCGGCTCCCGGACGCGCAGCGCGACAAGCGGCTGGGCGCCGATCGCTTCACGCTGCTGGGCGGACCTGGCTACCGGCTGTTCGCCGACGCGATGGGCCGCGCGTGGTTCGGCCAGCGGCACCTCTTCAGCATCTTCACCTCGGCCCACGAACCGCTGCTGTGGGAGGCGATTACGCGGCAACAGCCTTATCCGGTAAAAGCGCTGATCGCGCAGTATCACAATCCGCTGGGCGGCAGTCCGAATGCGCGCGAGGTCGCCGCGGCGCTGAAGCATCCGAACCTCGAGCTGCTGGTGGTTCACGATCTGTTCAAGAGCCCGACCGCGGTGCTGGCCGATTACATCCTGCCCGCCGCTTATTGGCTCGAGAAGCCGTTTTTCTCCGAGGGGTACGCGTTCCTGGGCGCCGTCGGCGACTACGCCGAGGCGAACCAGGCGGCGATCCCCGCCGAATTCGGCCATCGCACCGACTACGATCTGTGGCGCGACCTCGGCCGGCGCCTCGGGCAGGGGGCCGAATGGCCCGAGCGCGTCGAGCAGCTGTGGGACCAGTGGCTGCGGCCCGCCGGTATCAACTTTGATCAGCTCGCCGGGCAGCGCGGACCGTGGCGGGATCCGAATCTTCAGTTTGGCAACGGCGGCCGCCCTTACGGCACGGTTAGCGGCAAGGTTGAACTGCGCTCCGAATTGCTCGATCGTTTCGGGGTCGATTCGCTCCCGCAATATGAGGAGTCGCGGCTGTTCCGCGAGTTCTCGCATGAGTTCCCGTTGGTGCTCACGACCGGAGGCCGCGTGATCGAGGGCTTCCATCAGAATGCGCAGCAGATGCCGTGGTTTCGCAAGAAGTTTCCCGATCCGATCGCGCAGATACATCCACGCGCCGCCGCCGCGGCGGGAGTGATGGAAGGCGATTGGATCTCGATTGAGACTCCGGCGGGACGGGTCGCTCATCGCGCGCACCTCACCGATATCGTCCACGAACGCGTCGTTCAGGCCGACCGATGGTGGTACCCGGAACGCGAAGCCGCCGCGCCATATCTTTACGGCGTCCTGGAGACCAGCATCAACGCGTGCATCGATAACGATCCCGGCGCCTGCGACCCGGTGATGGGCGCCTGGCCGTTGCGCGCGATTCCATGCCGGATCGCGCTGCTTCCCGAGCCACCGCATCAGGCCGGATCGTCCTGAGGTTGACGGCCCCACGGAACCTTCCGGGGCACTGCCGGGACCGTCGGAATCTTCACCTGGCGCGAGGTGGTGCCTGGACCTTCTCGCGCATCGTGACGAACTCCTCGGCGGCGGTCGGATGGATCGCGATGGTTGCGTCGAACTGGGCCTTGGTCGCGCCGCATTTGATCGCCACCGCGAATCCCTGAATGATCTCGCCGGCTTCGGGACCGACCATGTGACATCCGACCACGCGGCCGCTGGCTGAATCGACCACCAGCTTCATCATCGCGCGTTCGTCACGGCCCGACAGCGTATGCTTCAGCGGCCGGAAGCTGCTGCGGTAGACGTCGATTGCGCCGTAGCGCTCGCGGGCCCGCGCCTCGGTCAGGCCCACCGCGCCGAGCGGCGGATGGCTGAAGACGCAGGCTGGCACGCCCTCGTAATCGATCTTCATGGGATTGTCGTTGAAAACCGTCTCGGCAAACGCCCTGCCCTCCGCGATCGCAACCGGCGTCAACATGATGCGGTTCGTGCAATCGCCGATCGCGTAGATATTCGGCACGGAGCTCCGCGAATACTCATCCACGATCACCGATCCGTCCGCAGCCAGTGCGACGCCCGCCTGTTCGAGACCCAGCCCGCGCGTGTGCGGATGCCGCCCGGTCGCATACATGATCGCGTCAGCCTCGAGCGTCGAGCCGTCATTCAGCGTGGCGCGAATTCCCTCATCGGTTTTCTCGATACGTGTCACGCCGGCTTCGAATCTGAGGTCGATTCCATGCCGGATCATTTCGTCCGCCACCGCGCGCCGCGCATCGTCGTCGAAGCCGCGCAGGAACAACGGCCCGTGATAAAGCTGCGTGACGCTGGCGCCAAGTCCATGGAAGATCCCGGCGAACTCGACGCCGATATATCCGCCGCCCACGATGATCACGTGCTCCGGTATCCGCTCCAGGTGAAAGGCCTCGTTCGAGGTGATCGCATGCTCGGCACCGGGCAGGTCCGGGACCGTTGGCCAGCTTCCGGTCGCAACCAGTAGATGCCCGGTGCTGTAGCGCGCGCCGCCGATCGCGACGGTGTGCGCGTCCACGATGGTCGCGTGCTGCTCGATAATTTTCACCCCGGAGCCTTCCAGCAGACGCCGGTACACACCATTGAGACGCGCGATCTCGCGGTCCTTGCTGGCGATCAGAGTCCGCCAGTCGAACTCCCGCCGTCCGATACTCCAGCCGAAACCGGCCGAATCCTCGCAGTCGCCACCGACTTCGGAGGCATAGACCAGCAGCTTTTTCGGGATACAGCCGACGTTGACACAGGTACCGCCAAGATACCGCTCCTCGGCGACCGCGACTCGCGCGCCATGCGAGGCCGCCACGCGAGAGGCGCGCACACCACCCGATCCGGCGCCGATCACGAACAGGTCGAAGTCATGCCGAGCCATCTATTCTCGCCTCCCGGCGCGGCTCACCTCATCACCTGGGTCAGG
>JBGPMT010000152.1:0-7580 GCA_041487135.1 Binataceae bacterium (SeqCode)
GACCTGGTTGATAACCCGCCGCTCATCCTCGTAGCTGAGCCCGGCCAGCATCTGGGAATTCGTCATGCCATGGCCCATGAACTCCCAGTTGCGCTTCTTGGCTTCCTCGATGATGTTCGGGACGTGCTCGCAAACCAGGGCGTTGAGCGCCACGGTGCCGCGTATCCCGAAGCGGTCGAGCGTTTCCATCATGCGCCAGATGCCGGTGCGCAGCGCATAATCGCGCCATCCGAAATTCAATACGTCGGGCAGAAAACCGGGCGGCGGGTTGGTGCCGACCCCGGGACCGTCGAACTCATGCCACTCGATGTTTGGAATGACCCATAGCGCCAGGCGCGCGTTATTCGGCCACTTGATTACCGGCCGCTTCGCGACCGGCGTATAGTCGAATCGATTGTGATGCATGGGGCCTGCCCTTCCCGCGTGCCAAGACCGCACGGGAAGCCTTGCTCTCCTCCGTGGCGTCAGTTCTTTTCGCGCCAATTTTCCGAGCGGAGCGGTAACATAGCGTCGGCTTTCAAGTCAAGTTACGTTCATAATTGAGCACGCGCGCAAGCCTGCTTCAATGGAGTCGCAGCCGCTCCGCGCCGCGGCCGAAATTCGACCATTCGCCGCGCTCGCTTTTGATGAAGATTGACACCCGGGTAACTATTCATTAATCGGGACGAGATGAAGATCGCGGCAAAGCTCCGGGTTGGCGGGGCGGTGGCGTTCAGCACGCTGCTGATCCTGATTGCGGCAAGCGTCGGCAACCGGCTTGCGACATCGCCGGCGACCGCGGCTTCCACGGCCGGTGGCAAGAGCGATACCGGGGAAATCAACGAGCTCTCGCAGTCGCCGGTTAATTCCGAGGTCAACGACCTGGAGCTCTCGGAAAAATTCCAGAACGTCTTTGCCAGGATTCCGGGTGGCGAGGTCGCGCCATGCCGCACGCTCGAGGATCCTTATCCGGAGTTCAACGGCATCGCGGTCGACCCGCAGAACGGCATCGCGGTGCTGAGCGACACCAATCTGAAGAGCGCGCTGATCTACGATATCAACGCCGGCGAAAGCCCCTCGGGACCCGGCACCATCACGCCGTTCAAGGGCTGGATCAAAGGTCCCGCGACCTACCTGTCGTTCGCGGCGGGCGTCGCGCTCGACCCGGTCCGGCACGAGCTCTACACGACCGAGAATGATATCGGCGACGACGTCGCCGCATTTCCCTACACCGCCAGTGGCAACCACAAGTCGCGCGCGCTGGCGGTGCCGCACGGCGCCTATGGGATCGCGCTCAGCCAGAAGCACAAGCAGATGGCGGTGGCGATCCAGCATGACGCCGAAATTATCTTCTACCGGCTCCAGGCGCAGGGCGCGGCATTGCCGGTGCGCTCGATCCGCGGAATGAAGACCAAGCTCGCCGATCCGCACGGCGTCGCCTGGGACGACAAGGACGACGAAATCTTCGTTACCAACTACGGCAACTGGTCGCGCGGCTACTGGGATGCGGATTACGCCGGCGGCGGCCATTACTATCCGCCTTCGATCACGGTCTTCCGGGGCAACGCGAAGGGTGACATCGCGCCGGTCCGGGTGATTCAGGGGCCCAAGACCCGGCTCGACTGGCCCACCGGGATTGCGGTCGACAACGTGCATAACCAGATCGCGGTCGCCCAGGAGCCCTCGAACGAGATCCTGATCTTTAATCGGACCGACAATGGCGACGTAGCTCCGGCGCGTGCGCTGGCCGGGCCGCAGACCCGCATCCTGCATCCGATGGGTGTGGCGTTCGATCCGATTCGCAACGAGCTGTGGGTTGCCAACTTCGGCCACGAGACTGAGGTCTTCGATTCCAAGGCATCGGGCAATGTGGCGCCCAAGCGCATCGTCCGCAACGCGCCGCGCGGCACGCCGGCCGCCGGATTCGGCAATCCGATGGCGCTCGCCTACGACAGCAAGCGCGATGTGCTGCTGGTCCCGAACTGAGTAAGCGATCCGCGCATTGCGGCATTTGCCAGGATGGCAAGTGGAAACAGCGAGCCCGGCAGGATAATCGAGGGACAGAAGACCAAGCTGACGCGCGTGGCCCATGGCATCGCCTACGACCCGGCCCACGACCTGATAATCTCGACCGAGCCGCTGGCGAGCTCGATCACCTTCTTCCGCGGCGACTCGGTTGGCGAGCAGGCTCCGGTCCGGATAATCCAGGGGCCCAGGACCCAGTTGCATGGCCCCTATCAGCCGGCGGTCGATGTCAAGAACAACGAGCTCTGGATTGCGGACTCGCGCACCGATGCGCTGCTGGTCTTTCCGCTCGACGGCAGCGGCGACATCCCGCCCAAACGGGTGATCGTGGGGCCGAAGACCGGGCTATGGTACGTGGCCGGCGTGGCGGTCGATCCCGAGCGCAACCTGGTGGTGGCCGGCAGCCTGCTCGGCCGCAATACCTGGCATCATAACGGCGGACTGTTCGTCTTCGGCCGCACCGATAATGGCAACGTCGCGCCTAAAGCGGTGGTCGCCGGCCCGACCACCGGGATCGTCGGCATCTGGCACGTGCAGGCATACCAGGGGAAGGTTTACGCCGCGGCGGTGAACATCAAGTACCTGCCGCCGTACGATTCGGGCGGATACGCGCCGGTAAAGGATTGCAAGGGACCGCCGCTGCCCTGGATCGGCCCGCTGGGATTCGTCGGCGTCTGGAATATACATGACAACGGCGACGTTGCGCCGCGCGCCATCATCCGGGGCGCCGGCACCGACCTGATCCATCCGAGCGGTATCGCAATCGATCCCGGGCATGGCGAGATCTTCGCGACCGACAGCGTCCGCAACGGTCTCTATTCGTTCCTGGTGCCGAGCTTCTTCTAGCGCTCAAGCGTGACGACCGGCGCTCATGAAGCGGGCCCGCCGCGGGAGCCAGCGGGAGGCCCCGGTCTGCGCCGCACCGTCGGGCTGGACACCGCCGCAGCGCTGGTGATCGCGAATACCGTCGGCAGCGGGATCTTCACCACTTCCGGATTCATCGCGCGCGATCTCGGTTCGCCATGGTGGCTGCTGGCGCTATGGATAGCGGGCGGGATGATCGAGTTCGTGGGCGCGCTCTCCTACAGCGAGCTGGCCGCCGCGATGCCCGAGGCCGGCGGCGAGTACGTCTACCTGCGCGAGGCCTACGGGCCGCTGGTCGCGTATATGAGCGGCTGGACTTCGTTCTGCGTCGGCTTCAGCGGCGCGATCGCGGCCGCCGCGCTCGCCTTCGTCGGCTACCTGCATCAGCTCACTCCGATTCCGGATTCCACCGTCTTCGGCGGCAAGCTCGCAGCGATTGCGGTGCTGGCGGTGCTGACCGCGGCGCACGTGGTCGGCGTGCGATTCGGCGGCATCGTGCAACGGTTGTTGACCGTCGGCACGGTGGGCGCGATAGTCGCGCTGATCGGGTTCGGGCTGGCGTCGGGCCATGGCGATCTCGGAAATTTCGCCTCCCGAGCTCCGGCGCACGGCTATGCCGCCGTAGCGCTCATCTTCGTGCTCTACGCCTACAGCGGATGGAACGCCGCCGCGTATATCGCGGGTGAGGTGCGCGATCCCGGTCGCAATCTTCCGCGCGCCCTGATTCTGGGTATCGGCGTCGTGATCGTGCTCTACGTCGGGATGAACCTGATGTATATCTACGCGCTGCCGATTCCCGCGATGAGCGGCGTGCTGGCGATCGCCGAGAAGTCGTCGATGAAGCTGTTCGGCCCGGCGGCGGCCGCGCTGGTCGCCGCGCTGCTGGCGCTGGCGATCCTCAATTCGGCGAGCGCGATGGTGATCGCGGGGCCGCGCGTCTATTACGCGATGGCGCGCGACCGGGTCTTTCCGCCGGGCCTCGGGTTGGTGAATCCGTTTTTCGGAACTCCGGCGCGCGCGATGGTCCTGCAGGGCGTCTGGTCGAGCATCCTGATCCTGTTCTTCGGCGCCTTCGAAAAGGTCGTGCTCTATACCGGGTTCGCCGTCACGATCTTTTCGGGGCTGAGCGTCGCTTCGCTGATCGTGCTGCGGATTCGGCGGCCCGCGATGGCACGGCCTTTCCGCATGCCGGGTCATCCGTGGCTGCCGGCCGCGTACGTTCTGATCCTGTCCTGGATCGTGGCCTACACGCTCGTCGGCCGGCCCGCGGAAGCGCTGGTAAGTCTTGCCGTGGTGGGGTTCGGACTTCCATGGTATTTTCTCAGCAAATCTTTTCAGTCGCCCCGCACCTGAGCGCCCACTTCATCAAAAAGCCCGGGAGCAAGGAGAAGAATCTGATGAAACTTCGCGCTTCGCGTCTGACTGCTTCACGCCGATCGATCGCATGCGCTGCGGCGATTTGCCTGGCATTTTCGCTAATCGCCTCCGGCGCCTGCTTCGCGCAGCAGAAGTCGCTGCCCATGGCGACCGGCGAACGTCCGCTCAAATGGCGGGTCAAGACTTTCGAAGCCTCCGACCGCGATCAGTGGCAGAAGCCCGATCGGGTGGTGAAGGCCCTCGAGATCAAGCCCGGCATGACTATCGCCGACATCGGCGCGGGGAGCGGCTATTTCACGCGGCGCTTCGCAAAGGCGGTCGGACCGAGCGGCAAGGTCTATGCCGTCGACATCAGCAACGACATCCTCGATTACCTCAAGCAGCGCGCACGGAAAGAGGGCATGACCAATATCGAAATCGTGATCGACAAGCCCGACGATCCAATGCTGCCGGCGAGCTCGCTGGATCTCGCGTTCTTCGGCGAAACCACCCATCACATCGCGCAGCGCACCGATTTCTTCAAGAAAATTTACGCCGACTTGAAACCCGACGGCCGGATGGCGATTATCGACTTCCCGCTGGAGGCGCACGCCAAGGGATGGTGCCCGCATCCGGCCGATCAGCTCGTGCCGTCGTGGGAGATTATCCGCGAGGCTGAGGATGCCGGGTTCAAGCTCGATCGCACCTATGATTTCATCCCGCGCGAATACTTCATCGTGCTCGACAAGGGCGCGCCGACCTGGAAGGAGCTCGCCCGCGCGTCGGACGAGCTGCCGGCCGCCGGCTATCTGGGGCTCATCGCGCAGCGCTAGCGGGCATCGTGCAGCCCGGACGGGCATATGGTATCCGATGGGAAATATCGATTCCGGGAGTAAGCCATGAGTGGAACGATGAAGGTCATAGATGGTGACGGTCACGTCTACGAGGACGGCGCCGCGATCGCCGGCTACATGCCGGAACCCTACAACCGCTATGCGCGCCTGACCGGAGTGTTTCCGCCGCTCGATCATTTCCATACCGCGTTCATCGACAACGGCTTTATCGAAGAGATGATGATGCGGGCGAGCGTGCGCCGTATCGGCCCCGACGAATGGCTCAGCTTTCTCGAGGAGACCGGCATCGAGTTCGCCGTCCTCTACCCGACCGCCGGCCTGGCCTGCGGCAAGATCACCGACGCCTACTTCGCCAACGCTGCCGTGCGCGGCTACAACGACTGGCTGCACGACGCCTACCTGCGCAAGAGCTCGCGCCTCAAGGGCATGGGGCTGCTGCCGATACGGGACATCGACGGATCGGTGAAGGAGTTCCGGCGCGTGGTGAAGGAGCTCGGGATGTGCGGCGTGATGCTGCCCAGCAACGGGCTCAAGGCGCATCCGGGATCGTCCGACTATTGGCCAATCTATGCGGAGGCGGAAAAGCTCGGCGGCTGTGTCGCGTTCCATGGCGGATGCCACGATCAGCTCGGCATCGACGACCTCAACGTGTTCGCCGCCTACCACGCGCTCGGCCATCCGCTGGGCATGATGCGCGCGCTGGTGAGCATGGTCTACAACGGCATCTTCGATCGCTTTGCGGGACTCAAAGTCGCCTACCTGGAAGCCGGCGTGGCGTGGTTTCTGACCGCGCTCGAACGCGCCGAGGGTTCTTTCAAGGTGCACACGCCGTTCGACCCCGAACATCGGCTGGTCAACGTGCCTAAGAACGGCGACTTTCGAGCCTACGTGCGCAAGCTGATTCGCGACGGCCGCATTTTCGTGGGCGTCGAGGGCGATGAGCCCGACCTGGCGTATGCGGTGAAGACGCTCGGCAGCGAGCCGTTCCTGTTCTCATCGGATTTTCCGCACGAGGTGGATGCTGAGATATGCAAGCATGAGATCGGCGAGGTGATGGAATCTCACGAGCTGACCGAAACCGACAAGCAGGGGATCCTGGCCGACAACGCACGCCGCTTCTACAACCTGAACTGAACCGCGGCGGCGAAATCGACAAACCGCGGCCCGGACCTGCGAGCAGGTTCCGGGCAGTTGCGTTTGCGAATTTCGCGAGCGCTGGTCAGCTCGCCGTCATGCCGCCGTCAGGAACCAGAATCGCATCCGACGCCAGCGAGCCGATTCAGTTAGAGTTTCCATTTATGGTTTGCCGCCGATCCAGATCTGGAACTCATTGGCATTAAGCGCGGGGTTGACGTTTGACTGCGCGTCAATTCTGAAGCTATCCCAAAGTTGGGCCCGAAGCTTAACTGCACCATCAGGGCGGTTATCCTCGGAGCGAGTAACGATGCTTATTCCCTTGAAATCCGCATCGCTCCCCCGAATAGAGATACGTTTTGGTGACCAATGGTCGGCAAGGCGATTTCGATATTGACGCGCGATGCTGCATGATATCGGTTCAAACGCGAAACAGACCATTTCAAAACTCTCGGATGTATCGGTCGGCAACTCGCTGAAGAATCGGGAGTTTGGCGCGAATGGTACAAGTCTCGTATCGGCTTCTACCGAACTGAACGCAAGCGGTCTCTCTGGCGTGCTGATTGCTGTCGGAGCAGACCAGAGCAATTGAACGTAGACAGTGACGCCGCACAACACCCAGGTAAGTATTATGGCAGCGACGCCAACGTAACGATATGAGCGCGGCGAACCGCCTGTCGCTGGTGTGACCAGTTCGTTCTTCATGAGATCGCTCACGACGAAGGCGAGAACAAAGCCAAGCGACAAGTATCCGGCACCAAGCCGGTAACGGCCCTCGGCAAACTCGAAAAGGCTGACAGTGATCGGGGCAATCGCTATTTGACTCCACACGTTTCCCAAGCGATTTTGCAGTGCCCACCATTTGCGTTCATCTGACGGCGTTGGTTCGGCCATACGTCTCCCCTCAGGACAAGATTTTCCATCGGGGGAGCGTAGTGCGCTTGACGACTACCCGCCAAGCCCAGAAAATCCGGCCATGGGCAGTCCTTACGCTCAACCGATCCTTCACTTTTTCTGCCGTCCGTGCGGCGAGTACCACGAAAAGATGCATCCGCATTACGCCGAGCAGCAGCACCGGGCTGCCGAACAGCGTGAGGCCAAAGCGACCGCCCAGCCCAAGGAAGAGAAGCGCGGGTAGAGCTTTACGGCACTTTCCACAACGTCAGCAAGCATCATCTGCATCCGTATTTGGGATTTCCGCTATTAGCTCCGAGCTTTAGCTCGGGTAGTCATCAGCTTAGTAAGAAAGTCATGGATCGTGACGATTCGCCCGTCCGATTGCTCATGCGGATAGATATCCCCAGGTTCCTCATCCGTTTCATCGCGAACAAGCAGCGCGGGGATTTGACGGCCGAAGAATGCACTCGA
>JBGPMT010000153.1:0-7571 GCA_041487135.1 Binataceae bacterium (SeqCode)
CGTGCCCGCTTCGCGGGCACGGAGCAGGCCCGCTAGCGTGCGCGAGCCGCGGCGCGGCGCCCGCACTCGCGATCCGCTTCGATGGGATCTCCCGGTCCGGCTCTTTGGGCAGGCTTGGAACCGATTACGATCCGTCACGCCGTGCGGCACAAGATCGACTTAAGCGCGTCGCTCAGCGTACGGGCCGGCGCGTTGTCGGCGCTCCGCGCTCGCCACGCCACGAACCCGTCGGGACGTACCAGTACGGCGACGCCCGGCGTGATTCCGTAGGCGGCGGGAAAGGCGCGCTCCGGATCGGCGAGCGTGCCCTGCTCGCCGAGCTGATGGACGTCGAGAGCGATACCCACCTGCCGTGCGGCTTCGCGCGCTGCCGCGCACCAGCTTGAGCCCTCCGGCCCGGCCAGCATCGTGAAATTCCCGCCAAAAAGATCGAGCGATGAAACCTGCTCGTGGCCGCGCTGCAGCCAGAGATGCGGCGCGCGCGTGCCGGGCCGTCCCTTTGACTCGCGCGGGTTCTGATGCGCTCGGCGATCCTCGCCGTCAGGAATGATCGCATCCGAGTAGTAGCAGTAACCAAGCTCGACATTCAGATCGTTTTCGACCGCTTGCATCCCCTCGGTTCCGAGATAGGGCGCTGAGCGCGTGACGTATCGCGAGTAGGCCTGCTCGACGGTGAAGGCTGACGCCGGACGCCGCTCCGGCTCGTAGGTCGAGAGCAGCTCCGGTCCTGCCTGTCCCTTGAGCACCAGCCCGAGCTTCCACGCCAGATTGTGCGCATCCTGGACGCCGGTGTTGCCGCCGAAGCCGCCGTTGGGCGGCATCACGTGCGCCGCATCGCCGGCCAAAAAGATGCGGCCGGCGCGGAAGCGCTCTGCCACGTCGGCCCGCGCGTTCCAATGCATCACGTTCTCGATCGTAATCGGTACGTGGTCGGCGCCGATCGCGCAGCGGATATACTCGACGCATTTTTCGTCGGTCAGCCCCGCCGAAACGTCGGTGATCGGCCGCTCGGGATCGCCCACCGCGTTGACCACCAGGAAGCCCCTGTCGAACGGCTTCTCGAGCCGGAAAAATCCGCGCAGCGTGGGGTTCGTGATGTAGATGACGCTCAGGTTGCGCCCGCGCAGCAGCGGACCCACGTCGCCGCGAAAATAGATCGTGATGCTGTTCGAGAAAGTGCCATGCCCGAGCATCTTGATTCCCAGCCGGTCGCGGAGCACGCTGCGCGCGCCGTCGGCCGCCACCAGGTAGCGAGCGCGCACCGCATCGGTTCGGCCGCTGTCGCGATCGCGAATCGTCGCGGTCACCCCGTCGGCATCCTGCTCGCACGAAACCATTTCGGTGCCGAACCTCAGTTCCGCGCCGAGTTCCAGCGCGCACTTTTTCAGCAACGGTTCGAGCAGGCTCTGAGTGATGAACAGGCGGATGGTGGGGCTGATGTCGCGCACGCCGTCGTTGAGATTCGGGATATAGGCGGCGATCTCCTTGCCGGCCAGGCTTTCGACCGCGTTAATCGCGCCGTCCTGGACGAATTGCTTGTCGGATTCCTGCCGTACGATCTGCTCGACGCCTACCGTCCTGAAAACTTCCATCGTACGCTGGCTGATCTGCGCGGCGCGCGGATGAATCGCGGTGCCGCGATGGTACTCGACGGCCAACGCGCGGATTCCATGATGGCCCAGCAGCAGCGCGGCCGACATCCCGACCAGGCTGCCGCCAACGATCAGCACCGGGACTTCTTTGTCATGCATAGCCCAGCTCTTCCCCGTATTTTGTCGGCGCGCACGTCACCGATGCTCACCAGTGGCGCGAGCTCGCGATCCGTGCGCCGTCGGCCAGGCTCTTGAGCTTGGCCCACACCACGCCGGCATCAACCGCCGCCTGGCCGACCCAGGTTCCGAATCCGCAGTCGGTGCCGCCGATTACGTTTTCGCGCCCGACCAGCCGCGCGTAATTGCCAATCCGCTCGGCAACCAGTTCCGGATGTTCAATGTAGTTGGTCTTCGATTCTATCACGCCCGGAATCAGCAGCTTGCCGGGGGGCAGCTTCAGATCCTCGAAAATTCTCCATTCGTGCGCATGGCGCGGATTGGCGGCTTCGAACGAAATTCCGTTGGGCCGCGCGGCGAAGACGAGATCGACGATCTCGCGCAGTGGCACGTCGAAGTGATGCGGGCCCTCGTAGTTGCCCCAGCATACATGGATCCGCGATTGATCGGGGGCGACGTTGGCGAGCGCGTGATTGAGCGCCTCGACGTGGAGCCGCGCCCGCTTGCGGAATTCCGCCAGATCGAGGTCGGCGAACTGGATATGACGGCCCATCGCAAGGTCCGGGCAATCGACCTGCACCACGAAGCCGGCCTGCGCGATGGTTTCGTATTCGTGGCGCATCGCGTCGGCGATCGCGAACAGGTAGGCCTCGTGATTCGGATAATGATGGTTGGCGAAAAACAGCGAGATAACTCCGGGCGAAGCGGCTGAGATGAATCCTTCGGCGGCCTCGACCTCGGCGAGCGCCGCCGCGAGATTTTCCGTATCGATCCGGCTCGCGTCGCGATTGCGCACGCTTACCGGCCCGTCGCATCCGGGGGTCTTGCGCCGCGAGCGGCCGGGATCGCCGAACACGCGTTTGGCGAGTTCGGGGAAATCCGCGAGATCCTGGTAACGGGTGACGGGCGCGCTGGCGCCGCCAAAGCCGGCCAGGCGATCCTTGATGTAGGTGGCGTAGCTGGGCTTGCTGACCTCGCCGTCATTGACCAGGTCGATGCCGGCCGCGACCTGTTTGCGCGCCACTTCCGCGACCGCCGTTCGGATGCGCGACTGGAGTGCGGGCTCGTCGACCGGTACGCCCTCCTCTTTCGCGAACATCATGCGCACCAGGTCGTCGGGCCGGGGCAAGCTGCCCGTATGGGTAGTGAGAAACCGTTCGATGCTGCGCCGCATGGACTGACCTCGCGATTTTTCCGAGCCCAACGAATATCGCGCATCGTCGAAATCGCGTCCAGCATCGGCCGAAGTTCGCATCGCGCACCCGAGCCTTGCGCCGCCCGCGGATAATTGATTAACAGCGGACTGAGGTTCTCGACTCCCCCGGAGCACGAACCGTCATCGAGCGCTTTACTACCATCATCGCGCGTGCGCTAAAGTCTATGGGATTTCATTGCATGCGCTGCCAAGAGGTGTAACTTGCTCGCCAGTGTGCTTTCGAGCGCGCTTGCCGGCGTCGACGCGTTCAAGGTCGAGGTCGAAGTCGATATCAGCCCGGGAATGCCCGGCCTCAAGACGGTGGGGCTCGCCGAGGGCGCGGTGCGCGAAGCCCAGGAGCGGGTCCGCTCGGCGGTCAAGAACTCGGGCTACGAGTTTCCGAACCGCAGAATCACGATCAATCTCGCGCCCGCCGACACGCGCAAAGAGGGCTCGGCCTTCGACCTGCCGATGGCACTCGGCATCGTCGCCGCCAACGGGCTTGGCGCAAGCCTTGGGGTCGAACGGCTGCGCCGCTATCTGGTGGTCGGCGAACTGGCGCTCGACGGCCGCGTCAAGGCGATCAAGGGCGCGCTGTCGACCGCGCTGCTGGCGCGCTCGGACGGCTTCGCCGGCGTGATTCTGCCGCGTGAAAACGGCACCGAAGCGGCCGTGGTCGGCGAGGGTGTCGAGGTGCTCGGCGTTGAGAGCCTGCGCGAGGTGATCGAATTTTTCTCGGGTCAGCGCGAGCTTCCGCGCGCCGCCGCCAACCTCGAGCAGCTGTTCAATGATTCCAGCCGACACAACGTCGATTTCAACGAGGTCCGCGGCCAGGAGCAGGCCAAGCGCGCGCTCGAGGTCGCGGCTGCCGGCGGCCATAACGTCCTGATGATCGGACCGCCAGGATCGGGCAAGACGATGCTTGCCAAGCGGCTGCCGTCGATCCTGCCCGCGATGACCTTCGAGGAAGCGGTCGAGACCACCAAAGTTCACAGCGTGAACGGCACTCTCGACGGACGCGCGCTTATCGCGACGCGCCCCTTCCGCACGCCGCATCATACGATTTCAGACGCCGGCTTGGTCGGCGGCGGGACGGTGCCGCGCCCAGGCGAGGTCAGCCTCGCGCATCACGGCGTGCTATTCCTCGACGAACTGCCCGAGTTCCGCAAGAACGCGCTCGAGGTGCTGCGCCAGCCGCTCGAGGACGGACGGATCACGATCTCGCGGGTGATGGGAACCATGACCTTTCCGGCCAGCGTGATGCTGGTCGCAGCGATGAATCCATGCCCGTGCGGCTTCTTCACCGATCCGCAGCATGAATGCACCTGCATGCCGATCACCATTCAGCGCTACCGCTCGCGCATCTCCGGGCCGCTGCTGGATCGGATCGATATTCATGTCGAGGTTCCGGCGGTGAAGTACCGCGAGCTGGCCGATCGCACGGCCGGCGAACCCTCGGCGGCGATTCGCGAGCGCGTCGATCGGGCCCGCGAATTGCAGCTCGCGCGCTTCAAGGGCGCGGCATTTTTCTGTAATGCGCAGATGGGCTCCCGGGAGCTGCGCGAGCATTGCCAGGTCGACGGCGCGGGCGACCGGATGCTGGAGCTCGCGATCAACCGGCTCGGGCTGAGCGCGCGCGCCTATACGCGAATCCTGAAGGTTGCGCGGACTATCGCCGACCTCGACGGCGCGGGCCAGATCGCCGCCCATCATGTGAGCGAGGCGATTCAGTATCGCTCGCTCGACCGCAACGCGCCCTAACCGTCCGGTCAAAAACGCCGTCAACCGCGTACGTTTGACAGATCCGGACCCGTGCAATAGTCTCGTATGCTTGCGACTTTATCCGGTTTGCTTGAACCCGGGGTCCGTTTCGTACGTCACCTCGATCAAGCTCTTGACCCATGTTTGAAACGCTGAGTGATCGGCTCGAAGGAGTTTTCAAGAAACTTCGCGGCCAAGGCCGCATCACCGAGCGGAATATCGAAGAGGCGCTGCACGAGGTGCGCCTCGCGCTGCTCGAGGCCGACGTAAACCTCGCGGTCGTTCGCGACTTTATCGAGCATGTAAAGTCCAAGGCGCTCGGCCAGGAGGTGCTGCGTTCGCTCACGCCCGAGCAGCACCTTATCAAGTTCGTCGCGGCCGAGCTGGCCCAGGTGATGGGCGGTCAGGCGCGCGAGCTCGACCTCAAGGCCCGTCCCCCGATCAAGATCATGCTGGTCGGGCTCCAGGGCTCGGGCAAGACCACCTCGCTCGCGAAGCTCGCGCGATTTCTCAAAGTCGAGCGCAAGCGCCGTCCGCTGCTGGTCTCGACCGACGTGCGCCGGCCGGCCGCGATGGAACAGTTGCGCGTGCTCGGCGCGCAGATCGACGTGCCGGTGGTCGAGAGCCATGAGCATGAGGACCCGGTCGAGATCGCCTCGCGCGCGGTCAAGCGCGCCGAGATCGGCGGTTTCGACGCCGTCCTGATCGATACCGCCGGCCGCCTCCAGATCGACACCGAGTTGATGGACGAGCTGGTGCGCCTCAAAGCCGTCACCCAGCCGCATCATACGATCCTGGTCGCCGACGCCATGACCGGCCAGGACGCGGTCAACGTCGCCCAGGGCTTTCACGCGCGGCTCCAGCTCTCGGGCCTGATCCTGACCAAGCTCGACAGCGACGCGCGCGGCGGGGCGGCGCTCTCGGTCCGCGCGGTCACCGGTGCGCCGATTCTGTTTGCCGGGGTCGGCGAGAAACTGGAGGCCTTCGAGGTTTTCTATCCCGACCGCCTGGCTTCGCGGATCCTCGGGATGGGCGACGTACTGACGCTCATCGAGAAGGCCCAGCAGAACTACGATCAGGCGCGCGCCAAGGAGCTCGAGCGCAAGTTCAAGAAGAACGAATTCACGATCGAGGACTTCGCCGAGCAGTTGCGCTCCATCCGCAAGATGGGCTCGCTCGGCGAGCTGCTCGGCATGATTCCCGGGTTCAAGAAGGTCGCCGGCCAGGCCGACTCGGAGGAGACCCACGAGGAGCTGCGGCGCATCCAGGCGATCATCGACTCGATGACCCGCCAGGAGCGCCGCAACCATCTGATCCTGAACGGACGCCGCCGCATGCGAATCGCGTCGGGCAGCGGCACCTCGGTCCAGGATGTAAACCGTTTCGTCAAGCAGTTCGAGCAGACCCGCAAGATGATGAAGAAGTTCACCAAACTCGGCGGCGGCAAGGGCCTGATGCGCGGCCTGGGCCTGGGGAGCTAGAATGGAAAAGGAGACCGACTGATACCTATGGCAATGGTAATCCGGCTGCGCCGTCAGGGCAGCCGCAAGAAGCCCTTCTACCGGATCGTGGTGACCGACTCGCGGATGCCGCGCGACGGCCGTTTCGTCGCTCAGGTTGGCACCTACGATCCCATGACCGAGCCGCCCAGGCTGAATTTTCGCAAAGAAGAGACGGAGCGCTGGCTTAAGGTCGGCGCACAACCGAGTCAGACGGTGCGTAAACTCTGGGAGAAAGCGTCTAGCGCCACGATGACCGCCTGAATCGCGTTCGCCCCCAAGGGAGCCCGACCATGAAGGAGCTCGTTCAGTTCCTGGCAGAACAACTGGTCAACAACCCGGGCGCGGTCGAGGTCAAGGAGACGCAGGGCGATACGGCCTCGGTGCTCGAATTGCGCGTAGCCAAAGAGGATCTGGGACGGGTGATCGGGAAGCAGGGCCGCACCGCAAAGTCGATCCGGACCATCTTGAACGCCGTCGCTTCGCGCACCAACCGCAAAGTGGTCCTCGAAATAATCGAAGAGAAGTAACCGGCCGATGGCCTGGGCCGACCGGCTACCATCCAAAAACGCGCTCCGTGGCGCCGCCGGCGGCGGCGTCCGGATCGGGATCATCACCGGCGCTCACGGGCTCAAGGGCGCCGTTCGGCTGCGTCCCGACAACCCCGATTCCACCGCGCTCGTCCCCGGGATGCGCATCATGATCGAAGGCCCGGCCGGGCGCGAAGAGCACCGTATCGTGAGCGTCGCGCGGCTCGGACATGGCGCGCTCAGGCTCACGCTCGCTGATATAACCGACATCAATTCGGGCGCGGCGCTCAGGGGCGGCGTCGTGACGATCGATGCGGCCGACTTGCCCGCGGCCAAGCCGGGAGAGTTTTACTATTTCCAGGCGCTCGGCTGCGAGGTGGTAACCATCGACGGACGGCCGCTCGGCAAGGTCGCAGAGATCTTCCACACCGGCGCCAACGACGTGATGGTGGTGCGCGATGGCGCGCGCGAAATCCTGGTGCCGGTGATAGCCGATGTGGTCCGCTCGGTCGACCTGGAAGCGCGCCGGGTCACGATCGATCCGATTCCCGGGCTGCTCGACTGACCACGGGCCAGCCGCCGGCGATGGAATTTCACGTAATCACGCTGTTTCCCGAGATGTTCGAGTCGCCGATGGCGTCCGGGATGGTCGCGCGCGCGATCAAGGCCGGCCTGGTCAGCGTCACCGCTCATCCGCTGCGCCCGTTCGGACTCGGCTCCTACCGGCAGGTCGACGACACGCCCTATGGCGGCGGGAGCGGGATGGTGATGCGGCCGGAGCCGATTGCCGCCGCGATCGACCATGTGATGAGCGAGC
>JBGPMT010000154.1:0-7567 GCA_041487135.1 Binataceae bacterium (SeqCode)
CCATCGACGCGTAGCGCTGGTCGGCGGGATTCACCGCGACCGCCGTGTCGCCGAGCATCGTCTCGGGGCGCGTGGTCGCGACGGTTATCGAACCCGAGCCATCGGCGAAGGGATAGCGGATGTAGTAGAGACGGCCGTCGGATTGCCTGTGATCGACTTCCAGATCGGAAAGCGCGGTTTCACAGCGCGGGCACCAGTTGATAAGCCGCCGGTCGCGATAGATAAGGCCGTCGCGATGGAGCCGGACGAAAACCTCGGTCACCGCGCGCGACAGACCCGGATCGAGGGTGAAGCGCTCGCGGCTCCAGTCGCATGAGGCGCCGAGCCGCCGCAGTTGGTTCAGGATGCGGCCGCCGTAGGTCTCGCGCCATTGCCATACGCGCTGGACAAAGGCTTCGCGCCCGAGCTGATGGCGGTTGAGACCCTCCTTGGCGAGCTCGCGCTCGACCACGTTCTGGGTCGCGATGCCGGCGTGATCGGTGCCGGGCAGCCAGAGCGTGTTGTACCCCTGCATCCGGCGCGCGCGCACAATCACGTCGTGCAGGGTGACGTTGAGCGCGTGGCCGAGATGGAGCTGCCCGGTAACGTTGGGCGGCGGGATGACGATCGAGAAGACCTCGCCGCCGCGGGTTGGGTCGGCTTTGAAGTAGCCGAGCTCCACCCATTTATGGAACCAGCGCTCCTCCGCGGACTTGGGATCGAATGTCTTGCCGAGTTCCACCCGCTGCCTGTCAGTTCAGAATTGGTAAGCAAGAGGGCGCACGACGCGCGCCCTCGCGCAAATCATATTGAGAGCTATGAAGGGGTTGCAAGCCGTGCGGTTTGATTGCCACAACGGCCAGACCGTATAAGGAGTGGGATCGCCGTCGGACGCCGAGGTTCAGCCATGAAAATCGCAAAGCTTGCCGCATTCGCCTTCGCCTTCGCGGGGCTGCTTGCCGGATGTGGAACTCATGTCGATTGCAATCAGGTGCGCCACAGCCGCATCGCCGGCCAGAACTCGGCGCAGATTGCCACCTCGATGGGAGTCAGCCAGGCCGACGTCGACTCGTGCTACTAGCCGAGGACGGCTGGTGCGAGAGGGGGGACTTGAACCCCCACGGAGTTTCCTCCACAAGGTCCTGAGCCTTGCGCGTCTGCCGTTCCGCCACTCTCGCGAGCGTACGAGATAAAGGGTTTAATCGGCAGAGCGCAGCAATTCAAGGCAGCACCGCCGCAAGCGATCGATGCGCCACGATGTGGCCGGGACACCGCGAGGAGAAGGGTCGAGGTTTTTGCACGCCAGTCGGAATAGAAACCCATCGTATGCGCCGAATGCAGGGGGCGCCGCGCCGCCGATGAGTCCCAGGATCAGCGGCGCGATCGAGCTCGCCCCCGCCGCGCCGCCAAGCGGCATCGCGCTCGATATCAGTGCGGGCGACGGTGCGTCGAGCCGGATGCTCAAGGCGCGCGGCTGGCGCGTGGTCTCGACCGAGCGCCGCGCGACCGCCCGCGGATGGGTCAGCGCCGACCTGCATGACCATCTGCCGTTTCGCGCCGACAGCTTCGACCTGGTCGTGATGCTCGAGGTTATCGAGCACGTCTCGGACATCCCCCGGGTGTTCGGCGAGATCGCGCGCGTGCTCAAGCCCGGCGCCGCCGCGATTCTATCGACGCCCAATCGCCTCAACGTGACCTCGCGAATCCATTACCTGCTGAGCGGCTTCTACAAGGGGCGGCGCGCGCCCCTGCCCTATCGCTATACCGTCAACGACGGGCGCAACTGGCACGTGATGGGACTCAACGACCTGCACTGGATCGCGCATGGCGAAGGCTTGCGGCTCGAGGCGCTCGGCCGCAGCCGCCGCAAGCTGCGCGCCTATATCTATGCGCCGCTCCTCTATCTCCCGATCAAGGCCTTCTCCTGGCTCCTCTACGTCCGCGGCGTCGGCGAACCTGAGCAGGAGCGGATCAATCGCGAGCTCTATGCCCTGATGACCAGCGCGCCGCTGCTGATGGACGAAAACCTGGTGATGCGCTTCCGTAAGGCCAGCGAAAACCATCGCACCAGCCGAGGGCGGGATTGAGACTTTCGCTCATAATCGCAACCTGTGAACGTCCCGCGTCGCTCGCGCGCCTGGTTGAGAGCCTTGCTGGTCAGCTTGGCGGCGATGCGGAATTATTGATCGCCGAAAACGGCAGCGCTCGACAATCGGAGATACCCGAGGTTGCGGGCCGCGTCATCCATCTCTACGAGCGGGCGCCCGGCAAGTGCCGCCTCCAGAATCGCGCCATCGAGCAGGCGCGCGGGGAAATCCTGGCGTTTGTCGATGACGACGTGATTGCCTGCCCCGACTACCTCTCCCAGGTCGGCCATTTCTTCGCCCGTCATCCCGAGTTCGCCGCGATGAAGGGACGAGTGCGGGCGCTGGACGATCCCGTGACGGTCGCCGGCCGCAACGCGGTCTATCTCGATCTGCCGCTGGTCGACCACGGCGAGGAGGTAATCGAGGTTCCGGGCGTACTCGGCGTCAACATGGCGTTTCGCGCCGCGGTGCTCCATCGCGTCGGTCCCTTCGACGAACGGCTCGGCCCGGGAGCCGCCGGCCATGAGGAAGAAACCGAAATGTCGGCGCGCCTGCGCAGCGCCGGCTACCGGATCGGCTACGCGCCCGGCGCGATGGTTTTTCACGAGGTCGATCCGGCGCGCGCCGATCCCGCGCGCTTTATCCGGATCGCGCGCGAACGTGGGCGCTGCCGCTTGCTGCATGAGCGCCACTCTCTGCGCCGGGTCCGGATCGATTGGATAATTGCGGCGCTGCGGCTCGGGGTCGCCCGCCTGTCAGGAGCCGAGCCCGAGCGGCTGGCGCGCGAGCAGAAACGCTTCGCGACTCTGGACGGGATGCTCGAAGGACTGCGCGAGCAGCGCTCCGGCGCTCCCGCACAATCATCGTAGCGATTCAATCAACTCGATAAACCGGCGGCCGTACTCGTCCCATGTATGGTGCTCCGCCACCGCGCGCACCGTCTCGCGGAACTCCGCACGCCGCTCGATCAGTTCGCCGAGCTTTTCGGCAATTTCTCCAGGGTTGGTTGGATCGCCAACTACGAAGCGCTCCATCGCCTCGGGCAACAACTCGGAAGCGCCGGCGAAAGCGCTGGTCAGGGGCGGCAGCCCACTTGCCATCGCCTCCATCACGACGTTGCCAAACGGTTCAAACAGAGACGGCAGCGCGAAAACCTCCGCGGCGCTGAAAATCTCGCTGAGATCGCGGCGGCGCCCGGCAAAGACCACGCGCCCGGCGACCCCCAGGCAATGGCTCAGGCGGCGGAATTTCAGCACCGCGCGATCCTCGCCGACCACCACCAGCCAGGCATCGCGCTCGAGCATCGGCCAGGCTCTCAAGAGGAACTCGAGTCCCTTGCGCGCGAAGCCATTACCGGCAAACACCACCATCGGCCCTGAACCCGTGACCCCTATCCGCCGCCTGATCGCCGCGCGCGCGTTACCGTCCAAGGCGGGCTGGAAGCGCTCAAGGTCCACACCGTTGTAGATCGTGATCACGCGCTTCGGATCGAGACCGAATTCGCGCACCAGGTCGTCGCGCACCAGGTTGGAAACCGCGACTGTCCGCTTGAGCAGCGGTGAGCGGAAGGCGCGGCGCTCGACCGCCATCTGCGCGCGATGATAAGCGCTGAGCCACATCGCGCCGCCGGCGACCGGCCCGCGCCAGCGCGCTGCCCCGCGCACATAACTGATATGCGCGCCGCCGCCGGAGCGCATCACGTCCGCCCCGATCGCGCGCGCGAAGCTCACGACCAGGTCCGCGCCTTCGCGCCGCGCCCGTGCGGGAGCGGCGTTGGCAAAGCGCCATACACGGAGGGCCCGGCCGGGCGCACGAGTCGGCACGGCGCGGACCACCCACGATGAAGCTTCGGCGCGAACCTCGTCCGCATAGATGACCACCTGGTAACCGGCGTCGCGCAGGTATTGCGCCGTGACCATGAGGTCCCGTTCAGTACCGCCGCCCGACGGATCGAAACGGCGAGTGATCAGCGCGACGCGCATCCCGGTCCAGTCTGGCAAGGCTCCTGGAAGAGCTGCCAATTGCGGTCACCGCGCTGCGGTATGATCATGTTTATGCTAGCGTTTTCCGTGGAGGACGGGTTGCGGCGATGATCGAGATTCAATGCACCAGTTGTCACACCCGCTACCGGATCGACGAACGGGTATTGCCCGAGGATACCCCGACTTTCAAGTGCTCGCGATGCGGTCACGTGTTCAGCGCCGAGCCACGCGGCGGCATGGGGCCTGCGGCGCGCAAAGAAAGCACTGGCTCCGCTGAGAAGGGCAGCGAGCCGGCGCCGCGCCAGACCTCACGGAGAGTTTCCGCACCCAGGTTCGCCGCGACTCTGAATACGCGGCCATCTGCGCCAGCCATCGACCCGGTCACGCCGACCAAACCCGCAGAGACCGCGCCACCACACACATCCGAACCGCCGGCCGTCGATCTGGCCCGATCCTTCGATACACCCGCACTCGAAGAGCCGCCGCATCCCGGCGAGAACCTCTCCTTCGATTTCGACGACACGCCGATCCTCGAGGACCGCCCCGAACCAGCCGTGAATCGCCGCTACGACGATTGGCAAGTGGGCGACGACCCCTCGGAAATCGCGAGCCATCGCGGGCCGATTTCATCGCCGAGGCCGCCCGAGCCGGAGCCTTCCATAGCCCCCGGCGAAGCGGGACCCGCAGAAAACGACGACGCCTTCTTCAACGAGCGTGCGACGATTCCGGAGCGCCCCCCGTATGTCCCCGACCATGCCCGAGTCCACTCGACGGGGTTCATGTTGGGCCTTTTTGTGCTGGTGGTGCTGGCCTTCGGCGCAAGCAGCCTGTTGATTTGCAACGCGCCGGTGGCCAGCGCCGAGTTTTTGAACAATCTACCGGGTATCGGGGGCCGCTTCGCGCCACCGATAGTTCCGGCACGATTAGTGGCAATCAAAGATGTCAACGCTAGCTATCGAACTATTAAAGGCAACAAGACGCTCGTAGTTACGGGCAACGCGATCAACGTCGGCAGCGCCCCGCTCCACACCGTCCAACTGGCTGCCACGCTGATAGACGGCGCGCGCCGGCCCTTGGCGGGCGGGACCGTCTTTTGTGGCAACAGTGTCGCCTCGGCGATGATCGGTGAGATGACGCCGCGGGAGCTCGAGTTCTTTCAAAGACTCGAGCCGCCCAAGCATTTCGTCTTGAAGCCGCTCGTTCCCACACCCTTCACGATGGTTTTCATCAACCCGCCGGCGACCGTTAGCAGCCTCTCGATCGCGGTGGCGAAGGCGGTTCCGGCTTCGCCCGACGAGCTGGCTCAGAGCGCGTCGGCCAACTGACCTACCCCTTCTCCTTGCCCACCAGTTGTTCGTACTCCTTGCTGTCGAGCAGGTCTTCGAGGTCGGTGGCATCGCTGATTCGAACCTTCACCAGCCAGCCATCGCCATAAGGATCTTCGTTGACTATTTCCGGGCTCTCCGGCAAGTCTTCGTTAATCTCGATAACCGTACCGCTGACCGGGGCGTAGATGTCGGATACGGCCTTGACCGACTCGACTACTCCGAACGGATCGTCCTTGCTGATCTTGTCACCCACCGACGGCAGCTCGAGATAGACGATCTCGCCCAGCTGATCCTGCGCGTGATCGGTTATCCCGATAGTTGCCACCGAACCTTCGGCCGCGACCCATTCATGCTCCTTCGAGTATTTGAGTGCCGACGGAATCTCCATAACCTCCTCCCACAAGATGCTCGAAACGGCGCCGGGGTTGGGAGCCCGGTTCCGCCGTCCACTGCCAATTCATCATGTTCATCAAGCGCACCGCAAAAGCGCTTGTCAAGTTCTCCGCGATTCGCCGAGCGCGCGCGTTGACAATTTTCGGCTGCTGACTTTTGTCCCGCGATCGGTAATGGTTCTCGCCTTGAGACCTGAGCGCACTTGAAAGCGCCAGGCGCTGCAAACGTTGCCAGTGCTGTGGCCGGGAGGTAACCCGATCGTGATAATCGGCGTGCTCAAAGAGATCAAGCCGGACGAGCGGCGCGTCGCGCTGACGCCCGCCGGAGTCCCCGCTTTCCTCCGCCACCGCCATACGGTGCTGATCGAGCGCGGCGCCGGGATGGGCAGCGATCTGCACGACCACGCCTACCGCGCCGCGGGCGCTAAGATTCTCGACTCGGCGGCCAAGGTATGGAAACGCGCCGAGATGATCCTCAAGGTCAAGGAGCCGCAGCATTCGGAATTCAGATATTTGCGTCCCGGCCTGATTCTGTTCACCTACCTCCATCTCGCGCCCGACCAGGCCCAGGCGCACGAACTGCTGCGCCGGCGGGTGAGCGCGCTCGGCTACGAAACCGTACAGCTCGACGACCAGACGCTGCCGCTGCTCGCGCCGATGAGCGAAGTCGCGGGCTCGCTTTCGGTGCAGGCCGGCGCCAGGTGCCTGCAGGCGCAGAACGGCGGCCGCGGCGTGCTCCTGAGCGGCGCCTCGGGGGTGCGGCCCGGCAAGGTGCTGGTGCTGGGCGGCGGCATCGCCGGCAGCAACGCCTCGCGCGTGGCGGCCGGGGTGGGCGCCGAAGTGACGATCATGGACGTGAATCCCTCGCGCCTGCGCTACCTCAACGATCTGTTCGGCGGCCGCATCACGACCGTGATGTCGAACCATGCCGCGATCGAGGAGGAAGTCCCGCAGGCCGACCTGGTGATCGGCACCGTGCTGGTGCCGGGAGCGCGCGCGCCGCGGCTGCTCAGCATCGCCACCGTGAAGCGGATGAAGCGCGGCGCCGCGATCGTCGATCTTTCCATCGATCAGGGCGGCATTTCGGAGACTTCGCGGCCCACCACCCATGCCCGCCCGATGTATCGCGCGCACGACGTGGTCCACTACTGCGTGACCAACATGCCGGGCGCGGTGCCGCACACCTCGACCTATGCGCTCACCAATGCGACGCTCTCGTATGCGCTCGAAATCGCGGACCATGGCCTGCTCGAAGCCTGCGTCCGCAACCCGGCCTTGCGCCGCGGACTGAATACCTACGACGGGCGAGTAGTTCACCCCGCCGTCGCCGAGTCGCTCAAGATGCGTCCCTATTCGCCGTGGGAGTGAGCGCGCCAGCGCTTACCTGGGAGCCCGGTTGAGCACATCGGGGACTGGGAAGCACTTGACGTTGCCAGTCAAATTCAGATGCGAGTGCAGATCCGCAATGCTGTGGGAATGGCGAATCACGGTGATCCGCACAGCGTGCCATTGATGTCGCATTGGGGTGTGATACCTCGGTCGCGCTGCTGCTGGTTCAGCGCGGCGATCTTCGTATTGGTTTTCCCGTCCGGGTTGCAGCCACATAGCTGGCTCGCGCAGCAACTGCATTGAGCTGCCGTTTCGGCTTTGACTATTTCCGAAATGTCGCACTGTGCCAGCTCAGAGCAAGCGGTTCCCAGCAAGTCCCGGTCGTTGCATTCGTCAGTGCAAAGCGTTGCGTCGCACGTAAAACCCGTCTGAACCCCTCCGGTTTGCAGGCAACTGCTGTACTCTTCGCA
>JBGPMT010000155.1:0-7559 GCA_041487135.1 Binataceae bacterium (SeqCode)
AACGCCAACAGGTCGTATCACTTCGGCTGCTGCGGCAATTGTATAAACGGAATTGTGCCGCCGGTCACCGACGGTAGTATTCCGTTCCAGCGGGTCAGCGCCTCGTAATGGATGAACGCAGGCGTCGGCGACGCCGCGAGAATCTGATTCGCGCCGCCGGGCGCCTTGGCCTTGATCAGCGTGGCTTGCGCGCTATCGCCGGGCCAGCTTGGGCATCGCTTTCTCGGCAAATAGCTCGAAAGACTTCATGTTTGCCGGGCGCCCGCTTGAAGCTTTGCGGGTGGGACGCTACGCGCTCGCCGTTTCGCGGTCGAAGGTAACTTGCCGCGTGAATTTTATCCGCAGGTATTCGCCGCAGGTCACCGGCGGATACTTGGCGGGATTGGCGGCGCTGCTGCAATTCGGCAGGCACTCGACCACGGTGTCGTAGTTCGTCTCATGGAAGAAGACCAGCGACATCCGGCGGCTGTCCAGCGCCTGGTCGCGCGGCGGGTTGACCACGCGATGCATCGTCGAGACCCAGCGGTCGTTGGTCCAACGCTGCATCATGTCGCCCAGGTTGATCACCAGCGAACCGGGAATCACCGGGACATCCACCCAGTTGCCGGCGCGGTTCTGCACCTGGAGACCGCCGGGCCGATACTCGCTCTCATGGCGCAGAATCGTTAGCGTGCCATAGTCGGAATGTTCGCCGGCGCGCAACTGCCCGGGCAACGGTTCTTCATGCTGGTTTGGATAATTGAGCACCCGCAGCACGCCGATGTGCCGGTCGATCTTGTCGGCGAAGAAATCCTCGCGAATATCGAGCGCCAGCGCGAAGATCCGCAGCACATCCGCCGCCAGCCGCTCCATCACGCGGAAGTATTGGCTGTATGCGGTTCTTAACCCGGGACAGCCTTCGGGCCATCGATTCTCCGCGAAGTAAATTTGCGCCTCGGGGCGGTGGTAATACTCGTCGGCGGGAACTTCAAGCCGCCCGATGGTAAACGATTCCTTGAGATCGCCGGGCGTCCGGTTCAGACGGCTGTAGGCAACGCTTTCCGCCGCTATCGCGCTGAACCCGCGCGGAATCTCGTCGGCCCACTGCTTGACCTTGAGCTTTTCTTCGAGTGGCAGGTCGAAGAACGCCGCCGACTCATGAAAGATCCGGTTGCAGAGCAATGGGTCGACCCCGTGACCGGTGACCACGAGAAACCCGATATCCTCGCAGGCCCGATTGACCGCCGCGGCCACCTTGCGCTTGCCCTCGCGATCATCCGACAGGGCTGGCGCGATATCGATAACGGGGACGTTCAATAGAGCCATCTGTCGATCCTCCACGACTGTCTGGTTGCCCCTTTATTCTGAGCAGCACTATACCTGCATGGGTGGCCGATGTCCCAGGCACGCCTGCGTTCCGACGCTTCTAGACGATTCCATACTTGCCCGGCGCAATCACGCCGTTGGGATCGAGCGCCCGCTTCAAGTCGCTGCAAACCTGAGGCGTTACTTGAAGTCTCGCCATCGCCTCCTCCTGGAATTCGGTCGGAGCGCGCGAGATCGGGTAGCCCGCCTCCGAGTAGGCTTGCATCAGGACGCGGAAGCATTCCCCGGCCCGCCGGCTTTCGTCGGGATCCTTGCGATTGAAGATTATCGGATGCAGCGCGCGGCTCGCGCGCCCGGTGCATACGTACTCGGTTACGAACTCGAACCCGTAGCGGGCCAGAATCCGGCGCGACATGTGCTGATGCTCGTTGGCGATCGAGCCGACCATCGGGGTGGTCGGCAAGAACCAGATCGAGCCGCCGCCCGGACGCCAATCGTGCAGCGGCATCTCGTCCTCGGTCGGCGTGCCGGAAAAGGTATCGAGGTGAATCTTGAAGATGCGGCTTTCGAGGGCCTGCTCGTGGCTCACGTAGCGGGCCTTGCCGCTGCGCTCGAAGTGCCGGCGGACCCGCTCGACCATCGGGCGGACGGTCTCCTCGGAGTCGCCATAGAATGCGCCGCTCACCGTCCATGAGCCGATCCCGTGCTTGCGCTGCAGCTCGCGCCGGAGGTCGTCGGGCAGCGGCGTGCGGCCGCCGGTGCGATCGTACGGGTAGGTCTCGACCGTGCCCAGGCTATAGATGTCGTTGGTGACCTTGAGCAGCGTCGGCACGACGTTGTTGAGCTTGAGCGGGCGAATCAGGTCGATGATCGTGCCGAAGTCGTCGTCGTCGGGAAAGGTGAAGATGAAGGCGCGGATTACCGGCGGCCGCGGCATCAGCCAGACTCCGGCGCGCGTCACGATGCCGAAGTTGGATTGCACGAACAGACCGTCGAGGAACGGGCCAAGTCCGTACTTGGACAGATGCCAGGTCTTGGCGCCGGGCGATGCGCCGTCAGCGGTGCGCAGGAGACGGCCGTCGCCGAGCACGACTTCGAGCCCGCAGGTCATCCCGAAGTGATCGAAGTACGGCGTGTAGCCCGCGCCCTTGTCGATCGCATTGCCGACCATACTGCCGTCGGTGGGCCCCGAGGTGCTGGACATCATGAGCTTATGGCCACGGCGGCCGAGTTCGTCGTAGAGCTGCTTGAAGGTCACGCCCGGGTCGATTTCGGCAAAACACAGGGTCTCGTCGATCTCGTGGATGCGGTTCATGCGGCGGCCGAGATGAACCACCACCTGCCCTTCGCGGACCGGGCTCTTCTCGCCGATACCGACGTTGCGGCCGGTGCTGATCGGCCACAGCGGCACGCGATTGCGGTTGGCGGCACGGACCACGGCCTGCACCTCGGCGGTCGAGGCCGGATAGACTACGCCGCCCGGAATCCGGTCGCCCGAGGGCATCATGTTGGCGCCATACTCCGCGATCGTCGCGGGTGAAAAATCGATCGCCTCGGCGCCCAGCTCGCGGCGCAGTTCATCCCAGAAAGCCTTAGGAATAGTCGTCATCTTTCGCTCCAGTCAGGTTCAACTACATCGTCCGGGCTAGCCCGGTAGCGCCGGCAATTGCGGGCAATCCAAAGAGATTAGCTCAGGTGGGGGAAATTGCGATAACCTGAGCGCCATCGGAGGTGGCATATGGCCGGACCCGAAGTCGCCAGGCCCAGCCGCGAGGAATTGCGCCGGCTGGTGGAACCGAATCGGGTACATCGCTCGATCTACGTCGCTCCATCGATCTTCGCACTCGAGATGGAGCGGATTTTCGAGCGCACCTGGATCTACGCCGGGCACGAGAGCCAGGTGCCGAATCCCGGCGACTACCTCACGGCGCAGATCGGACGTCAGCCGGTAATCATGGTGCGGCACGACGACGGATCGATCCGGATACTCTACAACCGCTGCGGCCATCGCGGCGCGCGGCTGGTTGGCGGAGCCGGCAACCTGCGCCATTTCCGATGCTGCTACCATGGCTGGACCTTCCGCACCGACGGCACGGTGCTGTCGGTGCCGCTGCGCCGCGGCTACGACGGCACCGCCTTCGATCCGAGCGATCGCGCGTTCTGGATACCGCGGGTGCCGCGGGTCGACAGCTATCAGGGATTCGTCTTTGCGAGTCTTGCCGAAGAAGGACCGGACTTGCGCACCTTCCTGGGCGGAATCGCCAGTTCATTCGACGATATGGTCGATCGCGCGCCGGGGGGGCGAATCGAAATCGCCGGGCGGCCCTTCCGCGTGATCCAGCGCAGCAACTGGAAGCTCTTCCTGGAGAACCTCAACGACACGATGCATGCGCTAAGCGTGCATGAGTCGGCGATCGAGTCGGCGCGCACGCAACTGGGGAGAATGAACGATCCCGAGACCCCGGCGCATTCATGGGTCGGCGATACGCTCTCAACCATCGGCAAGAATGGCACGCCCCAGGCGACCATGGATCAGATTGGCGTCGCCGGCTTCCCTCACGGGCACAGCTTCATGGGCGGATTCTTCAACCCGGACAGCTACGAGCGCCCCTACGCCGCGGCGCTCGAGCAGGCGCACGGCGCGGGGCGGATGCGCGAGATCCTGTCGGTCAACCGCCACAATTCGATCGTCTATCCGAGCATGACGATCCAGGCGGCGTTCCATCAGCTGCGCGTCATCCGCCCGCTCGCCGTCGATCTTACGCTGGTTGAGGCCTACAACTTCAGATTGATCGGGGCGCCCGCCGAGACTTATCGCCGCACGCTCGCCTACGCGATGCTGATGAATTCGCCGTCATCCAACATGATGCCCGACGACCTGGAGGCGTTCTATCGCGTGCAGCAGGGGCTGACCGTGGCGGCCAGCGAGTGGGTCAGCCTGCATCGCAACGAAGGTCACGACGCGGCGGGAAACGAGAGCATCACCGGGACCGGCACCAGCGAATTGCCAATGCGTAATCAGGCGCGGGCCTGGCTCGAATTGATGACCGCCGGCGATTAGCCGCTCTCTTAGGGCGCGTCGCCGGCTGGCTTCAGGCCACGGCCTTTGCCACGCGCTCCAGCCATCGCATCACCCTGGCGCGCTTGCGCACTTCGGCGCCGGCGGCGGGTGTGATCGGCAGGTCCAGCCCGCCAACCTCGGCCGCGACCCCCAGATCCGCGACGCTCAACTCCTTGCCGCACAGGAACTCGCCGTCGAGCATCGCATCCAGCGCATCGAGCGACTCGCCCAGCTTCTCGCGATGCTGCTCAACCGTCATCCGGCCGAACCCCTGTCCAAAGAGCCCCTGGACCGCGCCCTCGCGCAGCTGCTGCTTGACCTGCCTGGGGACGCCGGGGAACAGTTGATCGGCGTATTTCTCGAATTGTTCCTCGATCTGCCAGCGCTCATAGACGAGATGCCAGTAAAGTGACTCGTCGCCCCAGTCCTCCAGGATCACCGCCCTGGCGCGCAGCGCAGGGTCACGTGGGTACAGCCGCGGCTCGGGATGGCGCTGCTCGATGAAGCGGATGATGTCGCTCGAGTCGATTACCGTCGCGTCGCCGTAGCTGAGGGCGGGCAACTTCGAGCGCGGGTTGAGCGCGATGACCGCGGCCCGATCGGCCAGCGCGATGGCCTCGAAGGGCAGGCGCTTGTAGCGCAACGCCCAATGGATCTTCACGCAGAACGGCGAGGCCGATTCGAGCCCCGGAATCGCCGGCCACTGGTAAAGCTTGATCTGTTCCATAGTCTGCTGAAACTCCGACTAGCTATTTCTTCGGCGCCATCGTCTCGGCCGCCGCCTTGATCGACTTGATGATGAATTGATAGCCGGTGCAGCGGCACAGGTTGCCTGCGATACCGCGCCGAATTTCCGTTTCCTCCGGATGCGGATTCTCATTGAGCAGTTGCAACGCCGACAACACCATCCCGGGCGTGCAGTACCCGCATTGAAAGCCATGATTCACCACGAACGCTTCCTGCAGCGGATGCAGATGGTGCGGGTCATCGGCTAGACCCTCGATAGTCATGATTTCCTGGCCGTCGACATCCGGCGCCAGAATGCAACACGACTTGACGGTCCGGCCATTGAGCATCACCGTGCAGGCGCCGCAGCTCCCGGTCCCGCAACCGACGTGGGTGCCGGTCAGCCGCAACTGATCGCGCAACATGTCGGCCACCACCGTGCGGGTATCGACCTCGACGTGATGGGGCTTGCGATTGACGACTACTTCGATCGGTACTTTCATTGCCGTCTCTGGACTTCGGGTCAGTTGGCCGGCAGGGCGGCGGCCGCCAGCTTTATCGCGCGCTGCGCATAGACGCGCGCCATCGCCCGTCGATAGTCGCTGTCGCCGTTGAGATCCGACGGCGCATCCTTGGCCGCCGCATAGGCCGCGTCGGAAACGCTTTGCAGCGCGGCCTCGCTGAGCCCGTTCTTGAGATGTTTCTCGACCTCGACGAGAATCGCGGTCTCGCCCACTCCTCCCAATGCCAGCCGCACCGAGCGGAAGCCCTTCTCGATCACCGCGGCGGCGTTGACGATCGGAAAATTGCCTTCGATCCGATGCAGCCGCTGGTAGCCGCATCCGAACTTGCCGGCCAGCTTCGGAACCTCGATTTCCGTCAGCAGCTCGCCGGGCCGCAGGTCGGTCTGCATCAGGCCTTTGAAGTATTCACGCGCCGCGACCCATCGCTCGCCCGCCGCGCTCGCGATCTTCATGCGCGCGCCGGCGGCCAGCATGATAGGCGGGTAGTCGGCCGCAGGATCGGAATGCGCGAGGCTGCCGCCGATGGTTCCGCGATGGCGCACCTGTACATCGCCGATGTGGCTGGCCGCATCCGCCAGCAACGGAAACTGCCGCCGGATGAGCGTGTTCGTTTCGAGCGTGCGATGGCGCGTCATCGCGCCGATACGAATCACCTCGGGCGTCTCGACCACATAGTCCAGCTCCGGGATATGATTGAGGCTGACTATCACCTCCGGTTGCGCGATACCCAACGTCATCATCGGCACCAGCGTCATCCCGCCGGACAACGGCCGGGCACTGCCGGCATGGCGCTGCAGGAGCGCGAGCGCCTCGGACAGCAGCTTGGGTGCGAAAAATTCGATTTCCTGGGATATCACCGCGCAATGCTCCCGGCGCTCCGCGCCTGCTCGATCGCCTGCCACACCCGGCTCGGGGTCAGTGGCGTTTCCCGGAGGTGCAATTTCAGTTCTGGCAACGCGTCTTCCACCGCCCGGCAGATCGCGCTCAGCGGCGCGGCGACACCCGATTCACCCACGCCCTTGCATCCCAGCGGATTGAACGGCGAGAGCGTCTCCTGATGCTCGACTTCGAAGTGCGGCAGCTCCACGGCGGTCGGAATCGTATAGTCGTAGAAGGTTGTGGTCCGCAACTGCCCGTTCTCGTCGTAGGCCAGATTCTCGTACATCGCACCGCCGATACCCTGGGCGAAGCCGCCGTGCAGGTTGCCCTCGGCCAGCAGCGGATTCACGATCTTGCCCGAGTCATGCACGTAGCAATAGCGGAGCAGCTTGACGGCGCCGGTCTCCGCGTCGACCTCAACCACGCATCCGGCCAGGCCGTAGGGCCACGACGGATAGGCGCTGAAGCCGCCGAACGGATGCAGTTGCGGCTGATGGTAAACGTTGGGAGTTCGATAGTAGCGCGTGACTTCGAGGCCCGGCTCGAAATCCAGCGCATGCGGACCGTACGACTCGCGATAGATCGCCCGCGTTACGTCGGCAAAAGCGACCGCGTGGCTGGGCGCGTCCTTGACGAAGATCTTCCCGTCTTCGGCGTCGAGGTCGGCGGGCATCACCTCGAGCATCCTGGAGGCGACCTTGAACATCTTGGCGCGAATATCGATCGCCGCCTCGCGCGCCGCGGCGCCGCCGATCAGGATACTGCGCGAGCTGAAATTGCCGAGCCCGAACGGACAAATCTCGGTGTCGCCCTGGACCACAAAGATCCGCTGGAGGTCGGCGCCGAGCGTGTCCGCGACGATCTGCGCGATCCCGGTTTCATTCCCGGTGCCCGGCGAGGTCACGCCGGTCAGCACCTTGATATCGCCCGACGGCGTCACCCGAATGGTGCAGCCGTCGTAGCCGCTGATTAGCGAACTCGGCAGCGTGCAGCCCTCGGGCATCAGTTCGTGGCTGATCCCGATTCCGATATGGCGGCCCTGCTTGCGCGCCGCGTCGCGTTCT
>JBGPMT010000156.1:0-7492 GCA_041487135.1 Binataceae bacterium (SeqCode)
GCCGGCCCGGGCCCGCGCCTCGATCGCGCGCGGCCAGGAGATCTTCAACACCCGGCCGTTTGTGATTACCAACGTCGCCGGCCTGGTCGAGAACGGCGACAAGCTGACGGTCACGTGCAGCACCTGTCATGACGCGCCCGGTGCCGGGAGCCGTTCGATTCCGGAACTGCTCGATATAGGAATCTCGGCGCCGCAGGTGCGCACCCCGGACCTTCCGCTTTTCACCCTGCAATGCAATAGCGACGGGGTGTTTCATTTCACCAGCGACCCGGGCCAGGCGCTGATCACCGGCAAGTGCGCCGACCTCAGCAAGTTCAAGGTGCCGACTCTGCGCGGGCTGGCGGCGCGGGCGCCATATTTTCATAACGGGCTCGCGAAGACCCTGATGGACGTGGTGAATTTCTATGACGCCCGCTTCGTGATCAACTTCACCCCGCAGCAGAAGGCGGACCTCGCCGCCTTCATGGGCGCACTGTAAGGGGCGCTGGAGACTTCGGCGATGAACCGGCTTGCCGTCGCGCACCTCATCGCCCTCGTCGCCCTCGCTGCGTTGTTCCTCGCCGCCTGGAGCGCGCCGGCCGGAGCGCAGGCCCAGCCGAGCACCGTGACCTTCGACGACCCTCTCGGCCGCATCGCGACTATCAACGTGAACGGTCCGATAGTCGAGAAAGGGAATCCGTTCTTCGATACCAATCTCGGCAGCAACGGACGCGCGTGCGCGACCTGCCATCAGCCGCGCGACGGATGGACCATCTCGGCCGCAGACGTGCGGGAGCGCTTTCGCGCGAGCCATGGCACCGATCCGCTATTTCGCCCGATCGACGGCGCGACCTGCCCGAGCGACGACGTCTCGACCCCCGAGGCGGCGCGCAAGGCTTACGCGCTGCTGCTCGACAAGGGACTGATCCGGATTTCATTTCCGCTGCCGGATAATGCCGAATTCAAGGTGGTGGCGATCGACGATCCGTATCACTGCTCGAGGCCCACCAACCTTTCCGTCTATCGGCGTCCGCTGCCAACCACCAACCTGCGTTTTCTGAGCACGATCATGTGGGACGGGCGCCAGCCGACGCTCGCCGCGCAGGCGCTCGACGCCGCGAACACGCACATGCAGGCCAAGGAGCCGCCGCCTTCCGACCGGCTCAACCGAATCGTTGATTTCGAGTCCGGGCTCTACACCGCGCAGGTCGCAGACCGGACCGCCGGTGCGCTTGATTCCGACGGTGCGCGCGGCGGCCCCGCGATCTTGCCCGCGCAGAAGTTCTTTATCGGCATCAATGATCCGTTCGGCCAGAATCCGACCGGCGCCGTCACCAACGAGGTCATCTTCGGGCTCTATCAGCCGTGGCATAAGTTCGACGGCGCCTCGGACCAGGCGCGCTCACGGGCTTCGATCGCGCGCGGTCAGCAACTCTTCGACAACCGGCCGATGACGATGATCGGCGTGGCCGGGCTTACCGATACGCATAATGCCTATGCGATGACGGTCACGTGCGGCACCTGTCACGACACGCCCGAGATCGGCAGCCGCTCGGTCAACGAGTTGTTCGACATCAAGACCTCCGATCCGGAGCAGCGGACGCCCGACCTGCCGCTGTTCACGCTGCGATGCCAGGACGGATCGACGCATGTGACGAGCGATCCCGGCCAGGCGCTGATAACCGGCCGCTGCGCCGATATCGGCAAGTTCAAGGTCTCCAGCTTGCGCGGGCTCGCGGCGCATCCGCCGTACTTCCATAACGGCACCGCGGCGACCATGGCGGACGTGGTGACGTTCTACGACACCCGCTTCATCATCAGCCTGAGCGAGCAGGAGCGCCAAGACCTGGTCGCGTTCCTCAACGCGCTCTGAGCGCTCTGTCGCCGGGATTGCGCCGGCGGTCCAAATTGACGGTACTAGCTTGACAGTAACTCGATAGTTGCTTGAATATCGCCTGGTAATGCCTCACCTGCGATATGGAGGCGCGTCGCGATGAAGAAATCGGCGGTGCTCGCAGTTGCGCTCTTGTCGTTATGTGTGGGATGCGAGCCCAACGATCCGCGTTTGAACTCTGATCCGCTGGTGCAATGCATGGCGCAGCTCAAAGCTCACGCCGCCGATCTCTCACCCGAAAATAGCACGCCTGAGCAGCTCCAGCCGCTGCGCATGATGCTGGCTCTGGGCATCGCCGGAGCCAAGAACCTTGCGCGCGAACATAACTCCGGTGCGGCTAACGACGATAATTACAATGAATTTCTGCACGAGTGCCAGGACCTCGAGGAGTCTCTCGGGATCAGAAGTTAGCTCGCTGCCGTCCTTGGAGAAGGCCAACGGGGACCTACCCTAGGTAGCCGGAGCGCTTGAGATATTCGGCGAGCAGGACGGCGCCGCGCCCCGCCCCCATCGCGGCGTTGTGCGTCACCAGCACGTACTTAACGCCATTGGGTATCACCTCGTCGGGCCGGATTCGCCCGACCGAGGTCGTCATGCCGTTTTCGGCGTCGCGATCGAGCCGCGGCTGCGGGCGCATCGGATCGCGATGGACCGTGATCATTCGGCGCGGCGCGTTGGGCAGGCCCAGCGCGCTGAACTCGGCGCCGAAGCTCTCGAACGCGCTTATCACCTCATCGACAGAAGCGGGCCGCTTGAGCCCGGCCGTCACCGCCTCGGTATGGCCGTTGAGCACGCCCGTGCGGGTGCAGGTCGCGCTGACCTTGACCGGCAACTCCGCGATGCCGCCTTCGACCAGCCGGCCGAGGATCTTGCGGGTTTCGATCGTCACGCGCTCTTCCTCGTGCGGGATGTACGGGATGACGTTCTCGACGATATCGAGCGCAGCCAGGTCCCGCCCGGCGCCCGAAATTCCCTGCATCGTGGTGACCAGCGCCGAGTCGACGCCGAACTTCAGGTCGAGCGCCTTGAGCGTGATCGCAAGCCCGGTCGCCGTGCAATTCGGCAGGGTCGCGATAAAGCCCTTCCATCCGCGGCGCCGGCGCTGCTCGTTCACGATCGCCAGGTGATCCAGATTGACCCCGGGGATCAGCAGCGGTACGTCGGGCTCCATCCGATGCGGCCGGGCCGTGCTGATGGTCGGCACCTTAAGCGCGTAGATCGGTTCGAGCTCGCGCGCCGCGTCGGACTCAACCGCCGCGAACACCACGCCGATCCCATCCAGGCGCATCGATTTCGCCTCCTGCACCACCAGTTCCAGCGCGGCGCCGGGCGGCTCCGCTCCAGCCACATACCATCGCCGGATACCGCTCTGCTGATCGGTGATCGCGGCGGCGAAGGTCTTGCCCGCAGAACGCTCGGAGGCCGCCAGCGCGGCGATTTCGAAATCGGGATGGTTATCCAGGGCCGCGAGCACCTGCTGGCCCGCGATGCCGGTTGCCCCTGCCACTGCAGCTCGAATTTTCATCTTCCTGACCGAATCCACGGACCGCCGCGGTGGTGCATTCCCGATGCGGATTAGGCGCTACCCCGCAGATTAGCGAAAAGCCTAACAGTTGGCTCGCGAGCGGGCCATATCGGAGAATGTCGGGCGGGAGATCAGATGGCAGCGAAGCCCGTCATACCGCGCCTGGTCCTGGGTGCGATCGAAAGCGGCGCCGGCAAGACCACCGCGACCGTGGCCCTGGCCGCCGCGCTGCGCGCCCGCGGCCTTAAGCTCGCGATGTTCAAGTGCGGGCCCGACTATCTCGATCCGAGCTACCATCGCCGCGCCGCCGGCATCGAGTCGCATAATCTCGACGGCTGGATGATGGGCCGCCAGGCGGTGTGCGCCACGTTCTCCCGCGCGGCCGCCGGATGTGACCTGGCGATTATCGAAGGGATGATGGGACTGTTCGACGGTGCGGAGCCGGCCGGCGACGAGGGTTCGACCGCGCAACTCGCGAAATGGCTCGGCGCACCGGTAATCGCGGTCGTGAATGCTACCGGGATGGCGCGCACGATCGGTGCCGTTGCCGCCGGCCTGCGGAGCTTCGATCCGGAACTGCACCTGGCCGGGCTGGTCTGCAATCGCGTGGGCGGCCGGACCCATCTCGAAATCCTGCGCGCCGCGTGCGCCGACCCGCCGATCCTGGGCGGCTTGCCCGAAACGCCCGACGCGAATTTTCCCGAGCGTCACCTGGGGCTGGTGAGCGCGCTCGATGCGCCTCTTCCCGACGCGCTGTTCGAGCGCTGGGCGGAGATCGGCGCGCAATGGCTCGACCTCGACGCCATCCTGCGAATCGCGCGTGCCGCACCCCCGATCGAGGCCGCCGAGCGCGTCCAGATCGTCGCCCCCGCGCATCGGAACCTGCAGGCGCGAGCGCGAATCGGGATCGCCTTCGACGAGGCGTTTCATTTCTATTACGAGGACAACCTCAACCGCCTTAAAGCGCTCGGCGCCGAGCTCGAGTTCTTCTCGCCGGTTCACGATGCACGGATCCCCGCGGTCGACGGTCTCTACTTCGGCGGCGGTTACCCTGAAATCGCCGCCGAGCGCCTCTCATCGAACCGCGCGATGCTCGATTCGATACGCGAGTTCGCGCGGTGCGGCGGCCCGATCTACGCCGAATGCGGCGGGCTGATGTACCTGTCACGCGCCATCCGGACCCTCGACGGGCGGGCCTGGCCGATGGCCGGTCTGATCCCGGCCGAGGCGGTCATGTCCGATCGGCTGGCGGCGCTGGGTTACGCCGAGGTCACGACCCGCGCCGCGTCCATCCTGGGGCCCGCGGGGCTCTCATTTCGCGGCCATCAATTCCGCTATTCGACGCTCACGGCCCTCGACGAGACGATCGAACGGGTCTACCAGGTCAAGCCGCGCTGGGGCGCGCCGTTCGATGAGGGGTTCCGCGCCAGTAACCTGCTCGCGAGCTATGTTCATGCCCACTGGGCGTCGAATCCACGCGCCGCCGAGGGCTTCGTCGACTCGTGCCGGGGATGGCGCGTGGGGTAGCGCGATGGGCCGCGCGGCCGGCAGACAGCGGCGCCCGGAGATTCTACAATTGCTGGCCATGAAGAGTGATCCCCCAGCCGCCGGGAGAGCGAAGGTTGATTCCTCGGCCGCGCCGCTCACGCTCGAGGGCACCAGCGTGCTCCATCAGATGTTCCGGATTCGCCGCGCCGAGCTGCGCCGGCTCGCGCCTGCGCGCCGCCATGAACTCGCGCGCGCCGCGGCGGCGGCGGTCGGCGACATGCAGCGGCGCGAGAATGGGGAGAGCGCCGCCTTCTCCGTGCTCGGCCACAAGGGCGACCTGCTGCTGATTCACTTCCGCGCCGACTTCGAGGAACTGTCACGCGCCGAAGCCGGGTTGGCCGCGCTCGCGATCAACGACTACCTGGAGCCGGCGTCCTCGTACCTCTCGATGGTCGAAATCGGCCTCTACGAGTCGAGCGTGCAGCTCTATCAGCGGCTCGCGGCCGGCGGTATCGAGCGGGGCACGCCGCAATGGCGCGAAGCGATCGACGCGGCCTTGAAAGAGAATCGCGAAAAGCTCGCGGCGCGCCTGTGGCCGCGGATTCCCCAGCGCCGCTACCTCTGCTTCTATCCGATGAGCAAGCGCCGCGGCGAGACGCGCAACTGGTATCGGCTGCCGATCGAGGATCGCCAGCGCCTGATGCATGAGCATGGGATGATCGGGCGGCGCTACGCCGGCCAGGTTACGCAGATCATCTCGGGCTCGGTCGGATTCGACGACTGGGAATGGGGCGTCGACCTGTTCGCCGACGACCCGCTGGTCTTCAAGAAGCTGGTCTACGAGATGCGCTTCGACGAATCCAGCGCGCTCTATGCCGAGTTCGGGCCGTTCTACGTCGGAATCCGGCTCAAGCCCGATGAACTGGCGGCGATGATAGCGGGCGGCGACGGCGGCGGCTGAAGCTCTGTGGCGGGCCGTCAGTTGCGGAATTTATCGGCCAGGCGGCGCAGCGCGCCTTTCGAGGGAGGCTCGCCGCCGGCCGGCAGCTCGTGACCCTCGCGCAGCGCGGCGATTCTATCCTCGACCTCGCCCTCGACCGGGAAACGGCCGGTTTCGCGCTTGGAAAAGACCGTCCGGCCGTCACACACCACGTCGAACTGACCGCTGCTCCCCTTGACGAGCGTGGCGGTTTCGCCGAGCCGGGTCTTGAGTGAGGCGGCCAGACTGACCGCGTGGGGCCGGTACTTTCAAGCTTCGCAGTAGAAGATTTCGATCTTCATCGCCGCCTGCCGATTTACCATTGGTTCACTTGCCGTTGGGCAGATCGACGAACACCGCCGCCGCGACCACTGACGACCACAGCCCGTCGCGATCGCCGATCGCCGATTGGGTGACGTTGCGGGTCGAGACGATCTTGTCCGACACGCGCCAGATGTCCTTGCGCTCGTCGTAATTCGCGTTGGGATCGAAATCGACGCCGAGAATCGTCGCGAGCATAATCGCCGCCAGGTCCTCGGCATAGTCGCCCGCCTTCTGTTCGGTCTCGCCGAAGCTGTGATGCTCGGAGAGGTAGCCGTACTGGGCGGGGTTGGCGGGGATGGCGACGCCGACCGAGGAGGCGATCAGCCGATGCGGCTCGTTGGTCGCGTTATCGCTCATGACCGCGAAGACGATCTGGCCCGGAGTCAGGTAGCGTTGCCCTTCCTGCGGAGTGACGAGCTTGCAGTTGGGCGGGAAGATCGACTTCACGCGCACCAGGTTGAATTCCGCGATCCCGGCCGAGCGCAGCGCCATCTCGAACGACGTCAGTTTTTCGCGATGCTTGCCGACGCCCTTGGTCAGAAAGACACCTTTTGGAATCGGGCCCATTCCCCGTTCATCTCCCTGTTGAAAAATTGGTTCTGGCGAACGCGGGCGGTCCCGTAAAGACCTCCTCCCGCCTTCAACTTTCCTGCGTGATCACTCATAGCGGAGCGCGGAAGCCGACGCCACCTCACAGCACGTTGGGCGGCTGATATTCGCCGAACACCCGGCGCATCGCGTCGGCGATCTCGCCCAGGGTCGCGCGCGCGCGCACCGCGGCGATGATAGGCGGCATCAGGTTGGAGCCGTCGCGCGCCGCGGCTTCGACCTGGCCGAGCGTGGCGGCGGCCGGTTGCGCATCGCGATTCGCGCGCAGGCGCCTTAGCTTCTCTATCTGCTGTTCCTCGGTCGCGGGATTGACCCGCAGGATTTCCGGCATCGGCTCGGCCGAGCTGGTGAAGCGGTTGACGCCGACGATTGTCCGCTCGCCGCTTTCGATCGCGCGCTGGTAGGCATAGGCGGCGTTCTGGATTTCGCGCTGCATGTAGCCCTGCTCGATAGCCGCGACAGCGCCGCCCAGGTCGTCGATTCGCGACAGATACTCGAGCGCCCGGCGCTCAAGTTCGCCGGTCAGAGTTTCGACGAAGTAGGAGCCGCCGAGCGGATCGGCGGTGTCGCCGACGTCGGACTCGCAGGCGATCACCTGCTGGGTGCGCAGCGCCAGCAGTGCGGACTGTTCGGTCGGCAGCGCCAGCGCCTCGTCGCGCGAGTTGGTATGCAGCGATTGCGCGCCGCCCAGGAC
>JBGPMT010000157.1:0-7441 GCA_041487135.1 Binataceae bacterium (SeqCode)
CTGGCGCTCGACAAGGTGCGCTTCATGGGCGAGCCGGTCGCGGTGGTGGTGGCGCGCGACGCCTATATTGCGCAGGACGGCGTCGATCTGCTGGAAGTCGATTACGAGCCGCTCGAGGCGGTGGTCGATCCCGAGAAAGCGCTCGAGAGCGGCGCTCCGATTATCCACGAAGAGTTCGGCACCAACCTGGTCCAGGCGGCCGAACATCCCTCCGAAAAGATCGATGAGATCTTCCGTCAGGCCGACAAAATCGTCCGTTTCAAGTTTGCCAATCAGCGGCTGGTCGCAATGTCGATGGAGACGCGCGGCGTGCTCGCGCGTCTCGATGAGGCCACGGGCGAGCTCACGATCTGGTCCTCCACGCAAATCCCGCACATGTTGCGCTCCTACGTCGCGGAGATGCTGGGATTTCCCGAGAACATGATGCGCGTGGTGGCGCCCGAAGTCGGCGGCGGCTTCGGCGCGAAATCGAATATCTATCGCGAAGAGGCGGTAATCGGTTACCTCGCCAAGGAGCTCAAGCGGCCGGTCAAATGGATCGAGCGCCGGCGCGAGCATCTGGCAACGCTGACCCACGGCCGCGGCCAGGTCGCATACGCGGAAGGCGCGATCAAGAACGACGGCACGATCCTCGCGGTCAAGGCGCGTTTCATCGGCGACATGGGCGCCTATCTCCATCTGCTGACGCCCATGATGCCGGGGCTGTCAGGCATGATGCTGCCCAACGCCTACAACCTGAAGGCACTGGCCTTCGAGCAGAAGCTGGCTTTCACCAACAAGATGTCGACCGATACCTATCGCGGCGCCGGGATGCCCGAGGCGATATCGATAATCGAGCATCTGGTCGATATGGCGGCGGCGGAATGTGGCCTCGATCCGGCCGAGGTGCGGCGCAAGAACCTGGTTCCCAAGAACGTGTTTCCGTTCACCACTGCGAGCGGGATCGTCTATGACTCGGGCGACTACGAAGCGGCGTTCAACAAGGCGCTCGAGATTATCGATTACAAGAAACTCCGCGCCGAACAGGCCGAGGCGCGCAAGCAGAACCGTCATCTGGGGATCGGCATCTGCTGCTACGTCGAGATGGCCGGGGTCGGACCGTCGTCGTTCTTTCCGGGACTCAAGGCGGGCGGATGGGAAAGCGCCAAGGTGCGAATTGAGCCCGATGGCAAGGTCACGGTGATGACCGGCTCCTCGCCGCATGGGCAGGGGATCGCGACTACCTTCGCGCAGATCACCGCCGACGCATTGGGTATCGACGTTGACGACGTGCGCGTACTGCATGGCGATACCGCGATCGTGCAGTATGGAATCGGGACCTTCGCCAGCCGCAGCCTCGCGGTCGGCGGCGCGGCCCTGACGATGGCGATCGGCAAGTTGCAGGACAAGATGAAGCGGCTGGCGTCGTTCCTGACCGAGGTCCCGCCCGAGCAGATGAGCTTCAGCAAGCGCGCGATCATCTTCGGCGGCGATCCGAACCGGTCGATTCCACTGCAAAAGGTTATCGACGCCGCCTATCAGTTCAGGCAGCCCTATCCGGGGCTCGAGCCGGGGCTCGATGAGACCGCGTTTTTCGAGCCGCCCAACTGCACCTCGCCGTTCGGCACCAACATCGCTTTGGTTGAAGTGGATGTCGAAACCGGCAACGTCAAGATCCTGCGCTATGTAAACGTCTACGACTGCGGCACGGTGATCAACCCGTTGATCGTCGAAGGTCAGATTCACGGCGGCACCGCTCAAGGTATCGGGCAGGCGCTGTGCGAAGAGGTCGTCTACGACGAGAGCGGCCAGCTCGTCAGCGGCAGCCTGATGGACTACGCGATACCCCGGGCGACAATGTTTCCTAGATTCGAGGTCGCGAACACCGTCACCCCGACCCCGATAAATCCGTTGGGTGCGAAGGGTATCGGCGAGTCCGGTGCGATTGCCGGGAACTCGTGCATCGCCAATGCCGTCATCGATGCGCTGCGGCCATTGGGCGTCAAGCATATCGAGTTGCCGCTCAAGGCCGAACGGGTCTGGCGCGCGATTCAGGATGCGAAGAAGGGCTAAGCCCCGTTACCTCTCGAGCGGCCGATCGAACGATCGGCCGCTCATGGGAAAAAAGTTCGGTACTGCGCCCAGCCGGGGGGCGTGCTCATGAAATTTGAACCGCCGACGACCGAGGAGCTCGCGAAAATCGCCGCCGAGCTTGGATTCCGCATCCCCGCAACGGACCTCGCGAGCTACGCCGCGCTGACGGCCGGCCTGCTGGAATCTCATCGGCGGCTCGACCAGCTCGGCGAGCCCAACCCGCCCCTGAAGTATCCGCGCGACGGCGGATGGCGTCCGAACCCGTCCGAAAATCCGCTCGGCGCCTGGTACTGGCGAACCGAGGTCAAGGGCGCCGCCGCGGGACCGCTGGCCGGCAAGACCGTCGCGCTCAAGGACACCATCTGCCTGGCGGGCGTGCCGATGATGAACGGGAGCGGCCTGCTCGACGGCTACGTCGCCGACCTGGATGCCACCGTGGTCACGCGGGTACTCGAGGCCGGCGGGACCATCCTCGGCAAGGCGGTATGCGAGAACCTTTGCCTCTCCAGCGGCAGCCATACCAGCGCCTCGGGAATCGCCCGCAATCCACATGATCCGCGGCGCAGTCCGGGCGGGTCGTCCAGCGGATGCGCCGCGCTGGTTGCCTCGGGCGCGGTCGACATGGCGATCGGCGGCGATCAGGCGGGTTCGATCCGCATCCCGAGCAGTTGGTCAGGTATCTACGGTCTGAAACCGACCTACGGCCTGGTCCCGTACACCGGCATCTGTGCCGAGGACCATACGCTGGATCATACCGGTCCGATGGCGCGCACGGTCGCCGACGTGGCGTTGCTGCTCGAGGTTCTGGCCGGTCCCGACGGCCTCGATCCGCGCCAGCGCGCCGGCCTCGAGAGTCAGCCGTTTTCCCGCGCGCTGACCGGGGACGTCAAGGGCTTGCGCCTCGCTGTCGTCAGGGAGGGCTTCGGTTGGGAGGGCACTTCCGAGCGCGATGTCGACGAGGCCGTGACTGAGGCGGCACACGCTTTTGAACGCCTTGGATGCCGCGTCGAGGCGGTTTCGATTCCGTGGCATCGCGACGGCGTCAACCTCTGGAGTGCGATTTGCCTGGAGGGCGCGACGGCGCTGCTGGTGGGCGGTAATGCGATGGGCAGCGGCTGGAAAGGACGGCACATCACGAGCCTGGTCGAGGCCTTTGCGCGCGGCCGCGAGACCCGGGCCGCTAATCTGCCGCCGAATGTGAAACTCATCCTGATGGCCGGCAGCTATCTGCACGAAAAATTTCATGGCCATTACTACGCCAAGGCGCAGAACCTCGTACGCGAACTCGGGGCCGCCTACGAGCGCGCGTTCGCGACGCACGATCTGCTGGTCATGCCGACGACTCCCACCAAGGCCGCATTGATTCCGCCGCCCGACGCGACCATCGAGGAGCAGGTTGCCCGGGCCTTCGACGCGGTCACGAATACCTGCGCGTTCAACCTCACCGGCTACCCCGCCATGAACGTGCCGTGCGCGATGTCGGGCGGGTTGCCGGTGGGAATGATGCTGTGCGGGCGGACCGGCGAGGATGCGACCGTGCTGCGCGCGGGCGAAGCCTTCAGCCGCGGAATCTTTGCGCCGCCGCGACCGCGCGCAGCTCACGCTTGATCGGCCGCAAGCGCCGGGACTATTTTCAACGCACCGAATTCACGCCGCGGAGGGATCTCATGAGCAGTCCGGGCAAGCTTATCGACGGCCGTACCTACCTGCCCGGCGCGCACGCCAGCGGCCGGATGAAAAAGGGCCAGGTGCTCCGGATCATCGACCTCGAGGGCGAGCAGGTCGCCGACTTCATAACGCTGCGCGACGGCGATCCCAACGAGTATCTCGACTGCGTCTACACCAATTACGTGCTCGGCCGCTGGAAATGGGGCAAGGGCGACGTAATTTACACCAACGAGATGCGCCCGCTGTGGACCATCGTCGACGACACCGTGCAGGTGCATTACACGGGCGGCGGATATTGCTCGCGGGCGCTGCGCACCAAGTACAAGATCGACAATAATGACGGATGCCGCGAGACGCTGCAGGCGGCGCTCAAGGCCAACGGTATCGAGCCGCGCCTGCTGCGCGAGGTCTCCTGCTTCAACATCTTCATGAACGTGCAATATCAGCCCGACGGCACCTGGTCGATCGACAAGCCCAAGTCGAAGCCCGGCGATCACATCGACCTGCGCGCCGAGATGGACCTGCTATGGGCGGTGTCGATCTGTTCGGAGCCGCCGGTCAACAAGCCGGTCAATGGCGACCGTCCCACTCCGATGCGCTTCGAGGCATACGACCCCGCATAAGGTCGGAATCGCGAGCCCGCTGTCGATTGGGCGAGCGCGCTACAGCCCCCACTTGTTGATGTTCGCGAGCACCTTCTCGCGCATCGCCTGCGGATACATCGTATCGAACGCGACCCGCTCCGGGATGTCCTCGGGCGCCCAATCGATCGGCCAGGTGCAGTCCAGCAGGCAGTTGCCCGCGCCGAACCCCAACTCCTTCCACGGGCTCTTCGGCAGGTAGGGCGTGAGCGGACTGTTCATGTAGCCCGGATAGACGTGGATACCCTTGACCGGGTTGCACTTGGTGAACATGGCGTGGAAGACCTGGTTGACGTTGGCCGGATCGATGTCGTCGTTGACGACGATCACGTAGGGAAAGTAGAGCCCGACGCGGTCGGTCCAGACGGTCGAGGCGATCTGCTGCGGGATTCCCGCATACGTCGGCTTGTGCATCGAGACCACCACCGCGTGCCATCCCGCGTCCACCGGCACCGCCACCTGTGCGGCGGGAATGCCCTTGTTGCGGAGCTGCTCCTTGAGCGTCGCCGCGAGATAGAGCCCGAACGGTATCTCGTCGTCGGTCGGGATGCCGAGGCAGGTGCCCGGCAGGATCGGATCGTCGCGATAGGTCACTGCCGTGATTCTGAAGACCGGCCGCTTGACCACGCCGCTTATCACGTAGCCCGGGTACTCGCCGAACGGCCCTTCGTCGCGCAGTTCGTCGGGATGGATCGTCCCCTCCATCACGATTTCCGCATCCGCCGGCACGTAGAGATCGACCGTCTTGCACTTCACCAGCTTGACCGGCTCGCCGCGGATTCCGCCCACCACCTCGGCCTCGGGCACGCCGTAGGGAATTCCCGAGGAGGCGACGATATTGCACAGCGGATCGCTGCCGTAGAATTGCGCGTACTCCATCGGCTTCCCGCGCTCGCGATATTTCTTGAAGATCATCCCGCCATGGTTGAGCGCGCCGAGCCACAAACCGGCGGTGCGCCGATCGTGCAGCATCGAGCGATAGGTCCCCCAGTTCACCCATCCCGAGTCCGGGTCCTGGCAGACGCCGACGTTGAGCGTGCCGATATAACGGCCGCCGTCCTGGGGATGAAACTTGGGGACCGGGAATTTCAGCAGGTCGATATCGTCGCCCAGCATCAGGTTCTGCTGGCAGGGGCCGCTCTCGACGATCACCGGCTTGATTCGTTTGGAGAAGCGCTCCGAGCAGAAGTCAACCAGCTCGTGGTAGCTGGTGCGGCGCGAGAGTCCCATGATCACCGCGATTCGTTCGTAGGTCGCGAACAGCCCGCCCAGCAGCGTCGCCCCCTTCATCGCGTCCTTCATGTTGGTGAACCATTGCGCGGGCGATCCATGCTCGTTCGCGTAGCGCATGATCGCGCCCACCTCGACGTCCCAGTCGATCGGGTCGTCGATTCGCACCGCCAGTCCGTGATCAAACATCGCCGCCAGGCAACTGCGCAGATCCACTGTTTACCTCCGGGTTCGGCTTGCTCTCGAATCAGTCATGCTCTTTCGGCGGCTGACCTTCCAGGTAGACCGAATCAGCGAACGGATCGGGACCGCTGAAGATCCAGAGCATCCTGGCGACGCCCTCACTCGCGTTGCCCCAGGCATGCGGCACGCCGGGGGGGAACAGCACCGAATCGTGCGGCGTGACGGTGTAACGCTGATCGCCGATTTGCGCCCAGATGGTGCCCTCGAACAGGTAGACGGTCTCTTCCACCGAATGCTTGTGCAGCGGCACGCTCGCCCCGGGATCGACGATATTGAGCAACACCGTGATGTTTTGCGCCGGCGTCTCCTTGTTGACCAGGAACTTCCCGCGTACGCCGGCGCGCATCAGCACCTCGGGAATATTACGGTGATCGACGAACGGCATAACGATTTCTCCTGGCCGCCGGAAGCGCTCGCCGCTGCGGGGCGCTTCGCTCAAGCTCCAGGCCCTAATTACACCACGGGATTTCGCCTGCAAAGCCCGCGCTCTTGACTGCGCCGGGCAAGCGCTTAAGCTCGCGTTGCTCTTCACACAGCAATCGCCAGACAGGACGGGGTAACAGCGATGGAAAAGAAACTGGTGAATCCGCCCGGCGTCTTCAAGCCCTGGGGATACCATCATGCGGTCACGGTCGAAGGGCCGACGAAGATGGTCTTCATCTCGGGGCAGGTGGCGCGCGATCAAGAGGGCCAGCTCATCAAGGGAGACCTCGCGGCGCAGGCCCGGCAGGCGAACCAGAACCTGATGGCGGTGTTGGCGGGAGTCGGCGCGACGCCGGCCGATGTGGTGAAACTCACCACCTTCGTGGTGCATCTCAGGCCCGAGAATCGCAAGACGGTGCTCGACATCCGCGACGAATTCTTCGGCCGCGACGCTCTGCCCGCCAGCACGTTGCTCGGGGTCGAGGCGCTCGCCGAGGCCGGGATGCTGGTCGAGATCGAAGCGATCGCCGCCCTGCCGGCCTGAAGCGCTCCGCTCCTAGGTCCGGCCGATGGCGAGCGACGAATCGAGCGCGCGCCGCGCCCGGTCGAGACATTCCCGGTAGCGCCGGCTTCCGAAGTAGAGCAGCCGGTTGTTGAATGGATCGCCGGCGTAGAAGAATTCGTAGAGCAACTGGCGGCCGCCGAAGTCGCCGCTGATCGCGTCCCACGCCAGCTTCATGATCCGCACCCGGTCGCGCCCCGAAATCCCGGGGCCCTTGAAGTGGCGCGCCAGCGTCTCCTGCAGTTCGGCATTGTCGAAATCGCGCTCCGACGGCGTCATCACCAGGCCGCTGCTGCCGAGGTAGCGAATCGCCTCGACAGCCTTCTGATGGGCCGCCGGAAAGAACATCCGCGCCGCCGTAAGGCTCACCAGTCCGCGATTCAGCGTGCCATGCGAGCCGCCGATCCGCTTGGCGCCCTCGTCGAGCACCAACCCGCCGTCGCGCGCATTCATGGTCTGAACGTTTTCGACCAGTTGATGGGCGCCGGCGATCACCAATCCTTCCGCCAGCTCGACGTTGGCGACCAGCTCGCCAAGAATCTCCTGGTAGCGCGGCAGCTCGGTGCGTCCGACCGCCTCGGCCACCAGCGCGGCCAGACCC
>JBGPMT010000158.1:0-7422 GCA_041487135.1 Binataceae bacterium (SeqCode)
AAGGCGTTTGCCGGGATGAGGGTGACGCCGGTTGCAGCCATATATTCGGCCTCTTTAAGGAGCTTCGTTTTACGCTCCGGGCCCTGATGGAAATCCGCGTTCATATGACGAGGAATTGAAATCCATACTCAATCCGATCTGGACGCTGCCCTGCCTGTGCGAGGTCGATCGTCGCGGTGCAGCATTCTGGTTTGAGACCACTTGATGATTCACCTGTTGCCAGGTTTCCGTCCTCCATTTTGAGCCTATGCGTTCACGACGGCTGCTTTCGGTGGCGCACTCCTATTGCGTGGCGCTTAATCGGCGTCTCGCCAACGAGATCGCGCGGCTCGGCACCGAGGATTGGGAGGTGACCGCCGTCGCGCCATCTTACTTCGCGGGCGATCTTGGCCCGATTCCGCTCGAGCACTTCCCCGACGAGATCTGCAGATTGGAGGGAATCCGGGTGTTCGGCAGCCGATCGCCACATCTGTTCTTCTACGGGAGCCGGTTGCGGTCGCTGATGCGCGAGCGATGGGATCTAATCCATTGCTGGGAAGAACCTTACGTGTTGGCCGGCGGGCAGGTGGCGGCCTGGTCGCCCGCTTCGACCCCGCTGGTCTTCTTTACGGACCAGAACTGTCCCAAGAATTATCCGCCGCCGTTCTCGTGGATCGAAAAATATTGCATCCAGCGCAGCAGTGGATGGATCGCCGCCGGCTCAACCGTGGCAAAAGCACTCCTGCCGCGCGGCTACGATATCCGACCGCACCGAATCATTCCGCACGGCGTCGATCTGGAATCCTTTTACCCGGACACGCAGGCCCGCAAAGCGATCCGGGAGCGGCTTGAATGGAGTATCGATGGCCCGCCGGTGTTGGGATTTCTCGGGCGCTTCGTGCCTGAAAAAGGAATCGGCCTGCTGACCTCGGTGCTGGACAGTATCAAATCGCCCTGGCGGGCGTTGTTGGTGGGCGCGGGAATCATGGAACACCAGCTCCGCCAATGGGCGCGCGCCTATCCTGACCGCGTGCGGATCGTGACCGGCGTGAAGCACGATCAGGTGCCGGCCTACCTGAATGCGATGGATCTGCTGTGCGCGCCCAGCCAGACCACGCCGCGATGGCGCGAACAGTTCGGACGCATGCTGATCGAGGCGTTTGCCTGCGGCGTACCTGTTGTCGCCAGCGATAGCGGGGAGATTCCAAACGTGGTCGGCGAGGCCGGCGTGATCGTCGCGGAAAGCGATCGGGACGCCTGGCTCACGGCGATCGGCGAGCTGCTGGAGAATCCTTCGCGGCGCACCCGGCTTTCCAAGCTCGGCCTGGAACGGGCCCCGGGCTTTTCATGGCCGGTCGTCGCGCGCCAGCACCTCGAGTTTTTCAACCAGATTCTGTGCGACGGCAACCATCGGGCGTCGGCATAACCGGATCATGCGCCGCAAGTCCCGCATAGCAATTCTCGCGGATTTCAAGGACGAGCGCTGGCCAAGCATGGACCTGGTCGCCGAGATGCTGGCGCACCATCTCGCCGCGGAGCATGGCGATGAATTCGATGTCGAGCTGGTGCGTCCGCGATTCGTGGGCTTTCGATCAGGCAAGGGTGGAACGCTCAACAAACGGCTGTTCAACGCCGGCCGGCTGTTCAATCGCTTCGTAATCTACCCCCGATGGATCGCGCGGCATCGCCAGCGCTTCGATCTGTTTCATATCGTCGATCACAGCTACAGCCATTTGATCCATCGACTGCCGGCCGAGCGATGCGTGGTGACCTGTCACGACCTAGACACTTTCCGATGCCTGTTGCGGCCGGATGCGGAACCGCGCTCGGCGGCGTTTCGCGCGATGACCGCGCGCATCCTGGACGGGCTTCGCAGCGCCGGGCGGGTGATATGCGGCAGTCACGCGACGCACGCTGAAATCCTGCGCCACGGACTGATCCCGGCCGATCGTCTGCAGGTCGTATATTACGGCGTGCATCCGCTCTTTACCGACCGTCCCGACGCGGTCGCCGATGCGGAATTCAGCCGGATGCTCGCCGAACGTGGAATCGGAAACGTCTATCTATTGCACGTGGGCGGCACGCAGCGGCGCAAACGAATCGATTTGCTGCTCAGGATGTTCGCGGCGGTAAGCGAGGCGATACCCGCGCTCAGCCTGGTCCGCGTCGGGGGTGCGCTCGAAGATCGCGATCGACAACTTGCTGCGGAGCTCGAGGTCGCGGCGCGAATCCTGGAACTGCCGTTCATCGAGCGGCGTCTGCTGGCCGCCGCCTACCGCAACGCCGCGGTGCTGGTGATTCCTTCGGAAGCGGAGGGCTTCGGGCTCCCGGCGATCGAGGCGATGGCCTGCGGCATCGGGGTGATCGCGAGCGATATTCCGGTGCTGCGCGAAGTCGGCGGGGAAGCGGCCGAGTACTGTCCGGTGGGCGATATCGACGCGTGGAGCCGTGCGATCGCCGCCGCGATTCGGGCGCGGGAGCAGCCGCATGATCGCGACGGCGACCGGCGAGCGATGCTGGCGCAGGCCGCCCGCTTTAGTTGGAGCGAAAATGCCGCGGCCACCGCGCGGATCTATCGGACGATGCTCGGAGCGGTCGAAAATCACGACGCGCAGTTTCGGAGCGCTGCGATTTAATCAGCCCGGCAGGCGAGGACGAGCGGGCAAGCAAAAGGTATCAGCATGAGAGTTATAATCACGGGCGGCGCGGGTTTCATCGGAGCCAACGCGGCCGCTCGCTATCTCGGACGCGGCGACGAAGTCGTCATCGTGGACAACCTGGCGAGGGCGGGGACGAGGGATAACCTGCGCTGGCTCGGTGCGCGCGGGACGCCGAAGTTCTTCACCGTCGATCTGCGCGAACCGGAAGCGGTCAACGCGGTCTTTCGCGATTTCCGCGATGCGGCGCTGGTCCTTCATCTCGGCGGACAAGTCGCGGTTACCACCTCGGTCGCCGACCCGCGCTTCGATTTCGAAGTCAACGCGCTCGGCACGTTAAACGTGCTCGAAGCGATGCGCCGCAACGAAATGGAGGCGGTTCTAATCTACTCGTCGACCAACAAGGTCTATGGCGAGATGAAGCAGGTCGAAGTCATCGAGTCGCCGGCGCGCTACGAGTATGCCGCGATGCCGCACGGCGTCTCCGAGCAGATACAGCTCGATTTCCATTCCCCCTACGGATGTTCCAAAGGGGCGGCCGACCAATACGTGCTCGACTATCATCGCGTCTTCGGGCTCAACACGGTGGTGTTCCGCCAGTCGTGCATCTACGGCACTCGCCAGTTCGGAATCGAGGATCAGGGCTGGGTCGCATGGTTCCTGATCGCCGCCGAACTCGGCCGGCCGATTGCTGTCTATGGCGACGGCAAGCAGGTGCGGGACGTGTTGTACGTGGAGGATCTGCTCGAGGCCTTCGACGCCGCCCGCGCCAATATCACGGCGGCGCGCGGCCGGGTCTACAACATCGGCGGCGGACCGGCCAACGCCATTTCGCTGCTCGATCTGATTGACCACGTGGGCCAGCTCCGCGGCGAGAAGCTTGAGTACGTCAAGCGCGGATGGCGCCCCGGCGATCAGCGAATTTACGTGAGCGATATCCGCCGCGCGCGCAGCGAATTGCGATGGGAGCCGCGCGTGCCGTGGCGCAAAGGCGTCGAGACGTTGAGTGCGTGGGTCGCGGCGAATCGGACGGAACTCGAAGCCGCCGGGGCGGACTTCAGCCAGGTCCGAACAGCTCGGCGGGCGTAATCGGGAATAACCGCGATACGGTTTGCTCGGCATCAAAACTTCGCAACCATGGAACAGTCGAAAGCCAGCCAGGCCTCGGTCGTGATACCGACCTTTAATGGCGCGAACCGCGTGCCGGCCGTGCTTGCGGCATTGGCGCAGCAATCCGCCCCCGACGGAACTTTCGAGATCGTGCTGGTCGATAACAACTCCAGCGACGGCACCGGCGAGACTATGGACGGGCATCCGGCGACGCTGCAATTGCGAGCGCGCGGGATCTCATGCCGAGTCGTTCACGAGCCGGCGCCGGGCCTCGCCAATGCGCGTATCCGCGGGATCATCGAATCGCGCGCCGACCTGGTCTGCTTTCTGGACGACGACAACATCCCCGATCGTGACTACGTAGCCAACGGCATCGATAGCTTTGCCGATCCCTTGGTGGGGCTCGCGGTATCGAAAGTCCGCCTGGTATGGGAAACCCCGCCGCCGCCGAGTCTGCGGCGCAGCCACCTGTTCGCCTGCAATGAATTCCTGGGCGATAAACCCTTCGAGTTCGGTTCCGTCACGATTGCACCGACCGCCGGGGCGGGACTCTGGGTACGGCGCGCGGCGTTTCTGAAAGCCGTACCCTGGACCGCGCCGTCGAGCATGCTTTCGGATCGCACGGGCGGCGCGCTTACTTCCGGCAACGACATCGAGATCGGAGTTCTGATCGGCCGAGCCGGATACAAGCGCGTCTACAACCCCGCACTGCGCATCGACCATCTGCTTCCGGCGGCCCGGCAGTCGCCGTCCTACGTCCGGCGGCTCATTGCCGGTAACATCAGAAGCGAACTTGCGCTGCGGGAGAAGTACGAGGGCCGCAGCTACGGGCCGATGACGCAGGCCGCGGCCCTGGCGCGCTGGCTCGGGGCGGTGATGGTGGTCCCGATCCTGCCTTTGCTGCGCAGCGACTGGAAACGCGAAGCGCAATTCATACTCGCCGATCGATGGGCCCGGGTGAAAGGCCCACTTCGGCCGGCGAACGCCCGCAAGCCGTGAGTTGCGAGGACCTGCTTGCGCCAGGTATCCGCGGCTGCCACAAGGTAGAGCGAGTCACGGTTAGTATCTGCAACTGCCAGCGCCGAAATTTGGCTTATGGTAATCTACAAGCCGACTTGCCGCTTTATAAGCGGATGAGACAAGATCTTCTGCGGGCTGCCGGATTCATAGCTTGACTGAATCACTAAAGCTGCCGAGCGTCGTTCACATCGGCAAGTATTACCCGCCTCACGTCGGCGGCATCGAAAGCCACCTGCACACGCTATGCTGCGCGCTTCGCGAATCGATGGACGTGCGCGTGTTGGTGGCCAGCGATGAGCCGCATGACGAGGAGACGGTTTTCGACGGGGTCGCGGTCTCGCGTCACGGGAGCCGCTTCAGTATCGCGGGCGCTCCGGTATGTCCCACGATGGTGCGCAAGCTGCGGCGGATCGAGGCTGACCTGGTGCACATCCATCTGCCCAATCCAACCGGCGTGCTATCGTTGATGATGTCGGGGTACCGGGGACGGATCATCGCTACCTGGCACAGTGATGTCGTGCGGCAGCGCCATCTGGCCCGCCTGTTCGCGCCTATCCAGCGGAGCTTTCTCAGCCGCTGCTCGGCGATCATCGCGACCTCGGTCAATTACGCCGAAAGCTCGCCCGACCTGGTTTCGTTTCGCGATCGCACCGCGGTGGTGCCGTACGGGATCGACGTTGGTGTGTTCCGCCATCCGCCGCGCGAGCTGGTGGCCTCGATTCGCCGGCGCTACCGGTCTCCGCTGCTGCTGGCGGTGGGCCGGTTGGTCTACTACAAGGGCTTCGAATACCTGGTGCGCGCGATGAAGCGGGTCAACGGCACGCTGCTGATAATCGGCGACGGACCGCAACGCGAGTCGCTGATGCGCGAGGTGAGCGCCAGCGGGGTCGGCGATCGGGTAGTGCTCCTGGGCGAGATGCAGTCGAGCGAGATCGCGCCTTACTACCATGCCAGCGACGTGTTCGTGCTGCCGTCGATCGTGCGCAGCGAAGCGTTCGGGATCGTGCAAATCGAGGCGATGGCCGCCGGCAAGCCGGTGATCAACACGCGCATTCCGTCGGGCGTTCCCTTCGTATCACTGCATGGAGTGACGGGAATTACCGTCGCCCCGCGCGACGTTGACGCGCTCGAGCACGCCATCAATCGCCTGCTGCACGACGAGACGCTGAGACTCCGCTATGGTCAGGCGGCGATCCATCGCGTGGACGCTGAATTCAGCGCCGGCAAGATGGTCAGCCGAATCCGCGACCTCTACGCCAGCGTGATTGGCGAGCGCGGAGTCGCCGCTGCGGCAGGGCAGCCCGCGATCCGCGCCGCGCTCTGATCGCGATGGCTCGCAGCAGGCGCGTGGCGCTGGTCTATGGAGCGCCCGGCGGCGTCGGCGGCCTCGGGGCCCAGGTCGCATCGGCGATACAGGGCCTTGCGATCGAAGGCGTGGAACTCCACGCATTCGGTCCCGGAACGATCGAACGGTGGCCGCTTCGGAACCCGGTTCCGCAGGTCGCCTGGCATCAAGCGCCGCGGAGCGTCGCAACATGGAGAGCGCGCTACACGTGGCTGCGATGGTGGACTGGCGAGCTGGTGCTCGAGGAGAGTCGGGCTTACGGGCGATGGGCCGCGCGGCAGATCGAACGGCTCGCCCCCGACTGCTGCTACGTCTTCACGCAGGTAGGCCTCGAGACCTTGCGATGGGCTCGCAGAGCGGGCGTCGCGTCAATCGTCGATAATCCCAACGGGCATATCAGGAACTTCCGCCGGGTTTATGAAGAGCAGTCTCGGCGCTGGTGCGGAGCGCCGTACCGGGGGCATCCGACGCGGCGCATGGCCGACAGAGTTGAGAACGAATATCTGCTTGCCGATCGGGTCCGGGTCTCTTCGCAGTTCGCGCGGCGTTCGATGGTCGCCGGCGGCGTGACCGGGGAGAAAATCGCGGTCATAGATCAGCCCGTCGATCTCATGCGCTTTCATCCGGCTCCCGCGCCGCTTCGGCCGGAAGGCCCCGTCAGGATCTGTTTCGTCGGCGCCCTCGATCTGAGAAAGGGCTTTGTCTATCTGCTGCGGGCGGCAAAGCTCGCCGGTGCGAGCGAGCTGGTTTTGGAAATCGTCGGCGCAACCGGCGACCGCGCGAGCCGTAGCCTCTTCGAGCGTGAGTCGGCAGGCCTTTCAATCAGCTCCGCACCGGGGGATCCGGTAGCCGCATATCATCGCGCCGAGCTGCTCGTACTGCCCTCGCTCGAGGACGGGTTTGGGTTTGCGGTGGCGGAGGCGATGGCCTGCGGACTGCCGGTGATAGTCACCGATTGCTGCGGCGCCGCTGAATGGGTCCGTCCGGGGGAGAGCGGCTGGGTGGTCAGGGCCGGAGACTCTGAGAATCTCGCCGCGGCGCTGCGAAATGCGATCGAGCATCGCGAGGTACTGCCGGCGATGGGCCGAATCGCGCGCGAGGAGATCGAGCGCCGCGCGGGGGCGGACTGTCTGGGGCGGTTTCGCCAATGGGCGTTCGGAGCGGACCTCGAGGCGGCATGAAGCGGGCAAACGCGCCCGTCTGGAAGCGATACGCACGGGCGGCGCTGTGGCCGCTGATGCCTGGATGGCCGGATGAGGCGCGCAGGATAGTCCAGGGCCCGCGGCTTCGATTCATGATCGAGCGCGCGGC
>JBGPMT010000159.1:0-7335 GCA_041487135.1 Binataceae bacterium (SeqCode)
GCCGGTTCCAGTATGTTGGGGACCGGGAAGTACTTGACGTTGCTGGTCAGGTTCAGATGCGAATGCAGATCCGCAACCGCCTCTTCGACTCCCTGGGTCGCGATATCGACCGCGCGCACCCATCGCCCCTCGTGCTGGAGCCAGTTCACGATATTGAAGGCGTTCTGCGAGAGCGATTCCTGGGTCTTGGCGAACTGGGCGCGCCAGACGATCTGCTTGGTATTCAGATGCGCGAAAAACAGCGTGAAGGCGACCGAGGCCGGCTGGGACGCCGCGTAGCTGTACCCGACCCGGTCCTGGTACTTGTGCACGGTGCCGTAGAGGATTCCGTCGGCGGAGATTTCACGAGCCAGCGCCAGGGCGTTGGCATCGAGGTTGGCGCGCGTGGTGGGCGGCAGCTTCTGCATCGCCTGAATAACGTCCTCTTCCGGCACGATCTCCCATCCGCCGGCGAGCTGCATCTGGCTGTAGATCTGCGCGCTCAATGACTGGGCGGCGCCCTCCAGGATCGAATTCGGCTCGGTCACGTCGGGATAGTTGATCAGCGGCATCACCGCTACCCGATGGATCTGGATGGTCTTGATCGAGCGCACCGCATGGACGGTCAAGTCCCGGTCGCCGACTCCCGGCAGCGCGCCGACCACGTCGTGCATCGTGGTACCGCCGCCGCTTTGAGAGCATCCGGCGACGGCCAATAGCAGGGCCGCCGCGGTTATCAGGTCGCGCCAGCGTTTCATGAGATCACCTTAATCGACAGCTCGCGCAGTTGCTCGACGCCAACCTCCGACGGCGCACCGCTCATCAGGTCGACGGCCTTCTGCGTCTTCGGGAACGCCATCACGTCACGGATCGAGTCGGTTCCGCACAGCAGCATCGCGATCCGTTCAACTCCAAAGGCGATACCGCCATGGGGCGGCGCGCCGTAACTTAAGGCGTCAAGCAGGAAGCCGAACTTCTCGATCGCCGCTTCGCGCGTCAAGCCCAGCTTCTCGAACACGGCGAGCTGCAGCTCGCGGTTGTGGATACGAATCGAGCCGCCGCCCAGCTCCTCGCCGTTGAGCACCATGTCGTAGGCGAGCGACCGGACGGCGAGCGGCTCGCTGTCGAGGCGGTCGAGGTCCTCGGGATGCGGCGCGGTGAACGGATGATTCACCGAGAGCAGGCGGCGTTCTTCCGCGCTGTACTCGAACAACGGAAAATCGGTGATCCATAGAAAGCGGCGCTCGGCGGATTTGCGCAGCTCGAAGCGCGCTCCCAACTGGAGCCGAATCTCGCCGAGGACCGGACGCACTTTGCCGGGCGCCCCCGCGACCATCAGCAGGGTCTCGCCGCCCGTGAGTCCCGCGCTTTGCGCCACGCGGCCGCGCTCGGCCTCGCTAACATGCCGCGCGATCGGTCCCTGCCAGTCGGGGGCGGCGGCTTTTGCCCATGCCAGGCCGAGGGCATGGCGAGAGCGCAGGGACTCGGTCAGCTCGTCGAGTTCGCGGCGCGCCAACTGCATCTCCGGTGGCACTGCGATGCCATAGATCGATTCCTGGCGCGCCAGTACGTCGGCGAAGATTCGAAATTGCGTGCCCGCGAAGGCCGCGCTGAGATTCTTAAGTTCCAGGCCGAAGCGCAGGTCGGGCTTGTCGCTCCCGAAACGCTCCATCGCTTCGTCGTACTTGAGCCGGGGGAACGGCAGGTCGAGTTCGGCGGCGATGGCGCGCCTGAAGATCGACGCCATCATCCCCTGCCCGACCGCCATCACGTCTTCCTGGCGCGGCCCGGTCATCTCGATGTCGATCTGCGTGAACTCGGGCTGGCGATTGGCGCGCAGGTCTTCGTCGCGAAAGCATCGCGCGATCTGGTAGTAACGGTCGAACCCGGCGACCATCAGGAGCTGCTTGAGGAGCTGCGGCGACTGCGGCAGCGCATAGAAGCGGCCGGGATTGACGCGGCTCGGCACCAGGTAGTCGCGGGCGCCTTCGGGCGTGGGGCGCCACAGGATGGGCGTCTCGATCTCGACGAAGCCCTGCGCGTCGAGGAACTCGCGCGCGCCGCGGACCGCCTGATGGCGGGTGCGGAGGTTGCGCTGCATCGCGGGGCGCCGGAGGTCGAGGTAGCGATACTTGAGCCGCAGTTGCTCGTCGGCGCTTTCGTCGAGCTGCAGCGGCATCGGCCACGACGGGTTCAGAATCTTCGCTTCGACCGCGGCGATTTCGATCTCGCCGGTGGGCAGTTCAGCATTCACGGTGGCCGGCGATCGGCGCACGACGGTTCCGCGCACGGCCAGATAGTATTCGGCGCGCGCCTGGTCGGCGACCTGATGGGCCGCGGCGGCGCGCTCGGGATTGAACACCGCCTGCACAATTCCCTCGTGGTCGCGCAAATCGATGAAGATCAGACCGCCGTGGTCGCGGCGCGACGCGACCCATCCCCACAGGCCGACCTCGCGCCCTTCGTCATTGCTGCGCAGCGTTCCGCAGTAATCGGTGCGGGGCCACGGCGGCAGCGGTGAAAATGGATGGCTGTTCGGCATTGCAGGTTCCGCTGGCAGGATACCTAGCGCCGCAGCGGTACGGAATACTCAGTCACGCGCGGCGCGGATGGCGCCGGCGAGTTCCGTGCGCGGCACTTCGCTCTGGGTGCTGGCCTTCAGATCGCGCAACTGCACCACGCCGCGCGCAATCTCGTCCTCCCCGATAATCGCCGCCATACGGACGCCCAGCCGGTCCGCCCGGCGTAACAAGGCGCGGAGCCCCCGTTCGGGCGAAAGCATCTCGACGCGCAGGTCGTGCTCGCGCAACTCCCGGGCAATTGCGACGGCGGGAACAAGCGCCTTCTCGCCCAGCGCGATAACCACCACGTCGGCCCGCGCGCCGCCGAGTTTCGCGGCGTCGAGCGCCAGTGCGATTCGCTCGATCCCGATCGCGAAGCCGGTGCCGGCCACCGCCGCGCCGCCCAGCGCCTCGACCAGCCCGTCGTAGCGCCCGCCGGCGGCCACGGCGTTCTGCGCGCCGACGGCCGTCGAGACCACCTCGAAGGCGGTGCGCGTGTAGTAGTCGAGGCCGCGCACCAGGCGCGGATTCACCTCGAACGGCACCCGCGCGCCGGCCAGCAGCTCGCGCACCAGGTCGAAATGCCGGCGGCATTCGTCGCACAGGAAATCGACGCTCTTGGGCGCCGACTCGGCCAGGCGCGCGTCGATCTTGCAATCCAACAGCCGCAGCGGGTTCCGATCGATCCGCTGATGGCAATCCTCGCAGAGCTGGTCCAGATGCGCGCGTCCCCACTCCAGCAGGGCGGCGCGATAGGCGGGCCGGCACTTCGCATCGCCGAGCGAGTTCAGCTCGAAGCTCAGCTCGAGGCCCAGGTCGCGCCGCAGATCGTCGATCATGAACATCAGCTCGGCATCGGCGGCGGCATCGGGCCGGCCCAACAGCTCGACTCCGAACTGATGGAACTGGCGGTAACGGCCCTTCTGCGGCCGCTCGTAGCGGAGCATCGCGCCCAGGTAGAAGAAGCGCTGCTCGGGATCGCTCTTGTCGAGCCCCGCTTCGATATAGGCCCGCACCACGCCGGGGGTTCCCTCCGGCCGCAACGCCATCTCGCCGCGCTCGGGATCGCTCTCCTCGTGCCGGCGCACGAGATACATCTGCTTCTGGACGACGTCCGAAGTGTCGCCGCTCGAACGCTCAAAGAGCTCGAGCCGCTCGAGCATCGGGATCCGAATCTCCTCGAGCGCATAGCGGCGCGCGACGGCGCGCGCCCGATCCTCGACGTGGGCGACGGCCCGCGCGCTTGGGCCGAGCAGATCCTGGAATCCTCTGAGACGGGTTAGTTCCAATCTTCGTCAGGCCTGTTTCCGCCGCGCATCACCTCGCGCAGCTTCCGGTAGCCAATCAGTTGAATACCCTCAAGCGCAATAAGCTGGCGCACCGAAGCGCCGGTGAAAAAGCGGAAATCGGCTTCCCGTTTGGCGGCATCGTGGGCGAAGCCGCGGAGCTCGGCGCCCGCGTACGCCGGATGGCAGTAGATTTCCGAAACCCCGGGCCGGAGCGCCCGAATCACGCCGGTCCAGTATTCGGCGGCGGTCTCGGGCGAGCGTCGGCCCGCGACGATGAAATTATCCGGATAAAGAATCCCGGCCGTATCGAGTTGTTCGATGATCGCGCCCAGCCCCATCCGGCGGAGCATCGCACGCGGCGTCACGCGAATCGGCAGCCGATAATCGCGGGCCAGCCGCACATAGAGCTCGTGGAAATCGGCGCGCAGATGGAGCGGCCCCAGGTGACAATCGAGATGCGTCGGGTCGACTCCGGCCGCGATAACCTTGTCGATCTGCGCCCGCAGCTCGGCCTGCGCTTCATCAAGACGGGCGTGCGCGTAAACCGCGGCTACGTCGGGCCATAGCAATCCCGCCGCGTCGACCAGCGACGGGACCGCCTCTCGCCCGAGCACCGGGCCCCATCGATAATTCGGCCACTCGCTGTTGAGCGTCAGATGGACGCCGAGGTCGGCGGCCGGAGAATGGCGCGCGAACTCAACCACCTGATCGAATCCGGGCGCCGGCGCGAGAATCGTCGCCGAGGTGAAGATTCCGCGCTCCAGCCCCTCGATCGTCGCCTGGTTCTCATCGCGGCAGAGCCCGAAATCGTCGGCATTGACGACCAGCGCGCGCACCTCGGGCTTAAGGCCGATACGCGCGGCGGTGGTCGGGCCGGAATTTCCGCTGGTCGCAGCCGTTTCCATCTCGCTTAAGAAAAAGGCCGCCCGTCGTGAGCGGCCTCTTTCGAGCCGGGCAAAGGACGTTCGATCGTCGCTAGACGGTCAGAATATGGATGGTGCAGGCCGAGCCGAGCCCGATCACGTGCGCCATCCCGACTTTTGCATCGGGGACCAGCCGCTCCTTGGCGCGATCGTCCTGCGTCAGATGCCACGTGATCTCGCAGATGTTCGCGACGCCGGTGGCGCCGAGCGGATGGCCCTTGGACAGCAAGCCGCCCGAGACGTTGACCGGGGAATGGCCGCCCAAGGCAGGATGCATCCCGCCGCCCTCGTCGATAAACTTGGCCGCCTCGCCGTCGGCGCAGAGCTGCAGGTTCTCGTAGTGCACCAGTTCCGCGGTTGCGAAGCAGTCGTGCAATTCAGTCAATGCGACGTCCTTGGGGCCGATCCCGGCGGTCTCGTAGGCCTGCTTGGCGGCGTGCCGCGTGAGCGTGCTGACGTCGGGCAGCGCGAGGTCGCGCTCGGTCCATGGATCGGAGGTCAACACCGCGGCCGCGATCCGCGGACGCTTGCGGCCGCCGGCCAACTGGCGAAGCTTGTCCTCGGAGACCAGCACCACGGCCGCCGCGCCGTCGCCGGTCGGGCAGCACATGTAGAGCGTATTCGGATAGGCGATCATCCGCGACTGCATCACGTCCTCGAGCGTCACCTCGTTGCGATACTGCGAGAACGGATTCTTGGTCGCATGCTTGTGCGACTTGACCGAAATTTTCGCCATGTGCTCGGGCTTGCTGCCGTACTTGCGCATATGCTCGATACCGGCCTGCCCGAACACCGCCGGCATCAGGCCCGACCCGAGCTTGCCTTCGGTGTTGTACGCGGGGTCGGTCACGCCGTCGCGATTGGCACCGAGCAGCCCGGCCTTGCCCATCTGTTCGCTGCCGACGGCCAGCGCCATGTCGTACATGCCGGAGGCAACCGAGAGATAGGCCTCGCGCACCGCGGTCGAGCCGGTGGCGCAGGCGTTGGCCACGTTGACCACCGGGATACCGGTCTGGCCGATCTGCTGCAGGATGCGCTGTCCGATCATCGCGCTGGCCTGAAGCAGATTGCCCGAGACAAAGAGCTCGATGTCCTTGATCGAGACGCCGGCGTCCTTAAGCGCGATTATCGCCGCCTCGGCGCCGAGTTGCGGGACCGTACGGTCGGGATAGCGCCCGAATTTGATCATCCCGGTTCCCAGCACGTAAACGTTTCTCATCTCAAATCCTCCCGCCCGGCGGCCGGCGCGCGCGCCGCAGCAATCCGGGTAACGGTTTCAGTTCCTGGTCGGCCGGAACGAAAACGCGATCACGTCGTGGCCCTCGCGATCCTTGGCCGCCACGTGCGTGACCAGCTCGACCGGCATGTTGAAAATCCTGTGCGGCTCTTTCTGGGCTTTTTCAGGGTCTACATCCTGCAGGCTGGTGCGCACGCTGACCCCCTCGGGCAGGTCGACGATCGCGGTCACGTAAGGCGTCTTGATCCCGGGGAACGACTGATGGATTACCGAGAAGACGTAGACTTTGCCGTTGCTCGACAGGTCGATTATCGGAAACGGTCCGGTGGCGCCGCATTTCGAGCAGGCGACGCGCTTGACGTCGAGATAGACCGCACCGCACGCGCATCGCGAGCCCACCAGATGGGGCTTGGGCTCGAGCTTGAGGTACGGAACAATCGGGCGCGGACCGGTGTCGGTCTCGGTCTGGGCCTGTTCAGCCATGGATCTCCTCCGGGAGTTTGCCGGGGCGCCGAGAGGGACTCAACGCAGCGCCGGGTAACAGCGTCCCGACCGGGAATCTTCCCACAGCGCCAGCGGTGCGATCAACCTGGATGCTCGCGCGGAGGCTGGAAGCTCGCGCGAACGCTGGAAGCGGGGCGCAGGCCGGCGGCGGCGCGCGGCGCGAGCCAGCCGTCGCGGAAGGTGCGGAGCCGCATCCGGCTGCGGGTCGCGTCCACCTCGATCTCGCCGTTTTCGTCGGTCCTGAGCAGGCCGACTCCCTGCTGGCGATAGCGTGCGATCACGCCCGGCGCCGGGAAGTTGTAGCGGTTGAGATAGCCGAGCGAGACCACGGCCAGTTCAGGATCGACGGCGCCGAGAAACGCCTCGGTCGAAGAGGTGGAGCTGCCGTGATGCGGCACCTTGAGAATCGTCGAGCGCAGGTCGGCGGCTCGCGCCGCGATCAGGGCGCGCTCGCCGGTCGCCTCGAGATCGCCGGCGAACAACAGCGAGCTCGGGCCGTAGCTGAGCCGCAGCACCATCGAGGCGTTATTCCGCCGGCCGACCGCGCCGGGCTCCGGCCCCAGGCATCGGAGCGTCACTCCGCCGATGTTGATCGGCGGGCTCGCCGCATCGAGGAGATCCAGGCCGACGTGACGCCGGGAGAGCTCAGCCATCAGGGCGTCGAAGCGCGGGCCGGCGCGCGGCGAGCCGCTCATCCAGAACAGCGTGGGCGAAAAATTGCGGACGATAAACTCGAAGCCGCCGAAATGATCGAGATCAGGATGGCTCAGCGCCAGGTAATCGACATGCATGATCTTGTGCGACCATAGGAACGGCGCCACGATGCGCTCGCCCGGATCGAA
>JBGPMT010000160.1:0-7330 GCA_041487135.1 Binataceae bacterium (SeqCode)
GATGGCGTGGCGGCTGGGGCTGAAGGCGGTCGCGATCTACCGCGACGGCTCCAAGCGGACTCAACCGCTCAACACCGGCAAGGCCAAGGGCGAAGCCGCCGAGAGCGTCAAGGCGGCGGCGGCGATCGCCGCGGCGGTCCCGCACCCGATCCGGCGCAAGCTTCGCGACGAGCGCAAGTCGCTCACCCACAAGTTCGACATCGCCGGCCACGAGGGCTACATCACGGTCGGGATGTACGAGGACGGCACGCCGGGCGAAATTTTCGTCTCGATGTCGAAGCAGGGCTCGACGATTTCCGGCCTGATGGACTCGTTCGCGACCGCGATTTCGTACGCGCTGCAATATGGCGTGCCGCTGCGCTTTCTGGTCGACAAGTTCGCCCACATGCGCTTCGAGCCGTCGGGCTTCACCAAGAATCCGCAGATTCCGTACGCCAAATCGATCGTCGATTACCTGTTCCGCTGGATGGCCTCCAAGTTCCTCGACGAGGAGGCGCGGCGCGAGGTCGGGATAATCGGCGGGCAGCCCGAGATCAACGGCAACGGCGGGACAGTCCCGGGTGCGCTCCCCAAGCCGGCGGCGACGCTGACCGACGGCAAGGATACGAGCCTTCGGCAGACCTTCATCAACCAGGCCGACGCGCCGCCGTGCCCGGATTGCGGATGCATCATGGTGCGCAACGGCGCCTGCTACAAGTGCATGAATTGCGGCACGACCAGCGGCTGCTCGTGAGGAAAAAATAGGTGAACAATGCAAAGTGTTTTCTTTGAACCCAATCACTATCCCCTGAAAAATGGGCGGTGGGCCTCACGATTCGTCGTGAGACGCACTGAAGGTGCCAGTCTCACGAGTGAGCTCTGGTTGGATCCGAACATCGCTCTCTCCTTCACGACTGAACAGGAAGCCAGAGAACGTAATCGTCAGCTTGCTTGGTCTTGGAAACAAACGTACTACCCGGATGCAGATCTTTTTGAACTACCAAGAAGGAAGGCTGCCAAAGCTGCATGAATTGCGGCACGACCAGCGGATGTTCGTGAGGAGGTGGGACGATATGCACGGTGGATTGTCCGAAATGTCAGTCGCCGTCGGCCGGCAACCTGTTGCGCGTGATCCCGAGACTCAAGGCGCTGTGGCGGCTGTATCGATGCTTCTGTCCGAATCACGGCTTGTTCACGTATCGCGAGGTGGTGCCGAGAAGTTGAACTAAGCGGGCAGATGGCCCGTGCGGTTTCGGGGGGTGGCGGCGGTCGGATGAGGAGTGTGCCCCGGAGGAATGAGAAGGCGGCGGTGGTCGTAAGAGTTTCACGCGGGGGATGGTGGCGGACGGAACGAGGATGAACGCGTGGGCGGTGGTGCGAATTCCTCCGGGGCTTTTTTCGCAGGCCCATCGTGAAGGCGACGGCTAGCGGGCGCCGGCCCGCTCATCGGCGTGGTGGTGGGGCAGGCGGAGGATGAGGCGGCGGGGGGCCGGGAGCAATCCCGGCCCCTCATGTTTTTTGTGCCGTTACTCAGGCTCGCTGCAAGGGTTTTCGTAAGGTGCTGACTAATGGCCTCGATTCTCGACCAGATTGACATCATCGTGATCGTCATGATGGAGAACCGCTCGTTCGACCATCTCCTAGGCTACCTCAGCCTGCCCTCCTCCGCACCCGGAGCGCCGCCGCCACTGAAAGTCGATGGACTACGCGACGATCAGGCGTGGCTCAAGGCAAACGCCAATCCCGGCCTGCCGCCCGACAATTTCATCTACGAGCAGGTACCGCTCCCTGAACTACCCCTCAGTGAACTGAATATCGTCGACTCCGGCCATGAGCGGTCCGACGTGGCCGCGCAGCTCGGGCCGCTCCAGCCGAGCGGCCTCTATCCGATGAAAGGCTTCGTACAGAGCGCGCGCGGCGACTCGAACGTGATGGGCTACTACAACTCCGACGTGGTGCCAATTCACGATTTCTTTGCGCGGAACTTCTGCGTCTGCGACCACTGGTTCGCGCCGCTGCCCGCGGGCACTCAGCCGAACCGGCTGATGGCCATGAGCGGGAGCTCGGAAATCGACGTCAATGTCAGCAATCCCCTTGATTTCCCGGACCAGCAACTCATCTACAACTGGCTATCAATGCGTAACGTCCCATGGCGCGTCTATCATCAGGGATTCTTTCCGTTCTTCTCGATGATGCCAGGATGGTATTCAGAAATGATACTCAGTGATGATTTCCGGCGCTTCGACCGGCTGAGTATCGATTTCGGCCTCGAACCGAACGATACCTTCCCCAAAGTAATATTTATCGAACCAAAGTATACTGACGCTCCGCATGTCGGCGAGGGCACCGACGACCATCGGCCGTCATCGGTGCTGGGCGGGCAGCATTTCCTGCTGGACGTGTATAAGGCGCTGGTTTCAAACAAGCCGCGATGGCTCAGAACGGCGATGTTCGTAACCTACGATGAGCATGGTGGTTTTTACGATCACGTCCAGCCGCTGCCGATCGTCACCAAGGATCCGAAGGGCAGGTATCCCGATTTCATAAGCACCGGTCCGCGCGTTCCCGGACTGGTTATTTCGCCATTTACCTCCGCGGCGCGGAATTTCTCCAGTCCGCTGGATCATACCTCGATACTCAAGTTCCTCGGTCAGAAGTTTGGAGGCAATAGTTACTCGCGGGAAGTGGATAAGCGTAATGGAGTGGGTAGTGTGCTTGACACCCTGAATCTGAGCACGCCGCGACAGGCCATTCCGCCGCCGCCTGACGACAGCGTGATTCCGGCGGCGACTCCCTATGTGCGCGGTTTCAGGGCGCAGACCGAATCTGTGCGAATCTTCCAGGAAGTTGCGCATAACGCCACTCAGGATCCGAAGCTCGCGCATGCGCTGGCAACCAAATTCCCGGACGATCGAAATTTCCTTGGAATCTGAATCCTGTGAAGGGACGGAAAGGGTGGAAGAATGGAGGTGACGGGATGCGAGATACTATTCGATGTCCGGAGGCGGGATGCGAGCGGGAAGTCGCGGCGGAGTTGATCGCGCAGTTCGACAGCGCCGCGGTCCTGATGAGGAGCTACCGCGCGCGCTGCCCGGTGCATGGCGAGTTCCGGCAGCCCGAGCTAATCGATCGTGCGGTGACGATCGGGTTCCCGGCCTGCCGGAAGTTCTGATCAGCGCTCGAGCAGTCCGTCGGCCAGGGCGTGGAACTCGTCCCACGGCGCGGTCATGAAGCTGTAGTTGCGCACGATGAACGAGGCGCCGGCGTAGAACTTTTCATACTGCTGATGGCGGCCGGCGAACTCGGAGCCGACCAGGTCCCAGGCCAGCTTGAAGAGCCGCATGCGGCGCTCCGCGTGCATCTGCGGCGTGCTCCAGTAGGTTTCGAACAGCTCGCGCATCTCGGGCGCGTCGATCACCGAGTGGTCGGCTGGCATCTGCAATACCCCGCCGCCGCACAGCTCGCGCAGGCAATCGATGATCGCGGAGTGCCCTTCCGTGCACCAGTTGAGGGCCGCGTACATGAAGCGGCGATTGAAGGTCATGTAGCCTGCGGGCCATGACTCGGCGGCGTACAGTTGGCCGGCGATCATCGCCTCCAGCGTCGCCTCGAGCGCCGCAAGCCGGCCCAGCGTCTCGCGCACGGCGGGAACCTGCTCGGAGCCCGAGGACTGCGCGACGCGGCTCGCGACCCCGACGATCAGACGCAGCTTGGCGGCGAAGCGCACGTTGGACTGATGATTGCCGAAGGCGTGGGCGGGGGTTTCGACGTAGATGCGGCGCGAGAGGATCGCGTCGTCGTGCACGAAGACCCGCTCCCACGGCACCTTGACCTCCTCGCACAGCACCATGCTGTCGGTCTCGTCGAAGCGCGCGGTGAGCGGCGCGTCGAACTCGTTCCTGGCGAAGCGCTCCAGCGGCTTGCGCGACCATAGGACCAGTCCCGGCGCGTTGCACGGCACGGCGCAGGTGATCGATTCGCGGCGGAACTCGGGCGCCAGCGGCAGCACGTTGCCGATCCAGATCTCGTTGGCCAGGATCGCGCCGGTCGCGAGCATCTTCATCCCGGAGATCACCACCCCGTCATCCTCTTCCCTGACCACGCGCAGCGTTGGCACCGGGATGTTCTTCTTCTGGTAGAACTCGGGATTGCGCGCGGCGGCCGGCGGCGCCACCGCGTAGGCGGCGTAGATGTCGCGGTCGCGCATGTGACGGTAGTAGGCGAGGATGTTCTCGGAGTACTTGCCGAACACCGCCGGATTCATCGCCATCCCGGTGACGAAGCTCGCGACGTGGTCGGGCGAGCGCCCGAGCATCCCGTAGGTCAGGTCGGCGATTTTGCGATGCGCGCCGGTACGCAGCGCCAGGTCGGCCTGGGTGCGCGAGCGCAGGAAGTAGGCGCTGTGGCGGCGGCCCTCTTCCTCGAAGGTCATGGTATCGCGATTCTCGGGCGCCGCTTTCAGGTCGTAGATCGAGGCGACCGTGCGCGCCGCGTTGCGAAATGCCGGATGGCTGGTGACGTCGGCGACTGGCTCGCTGCCGATAAAGACCCGGCGGCCGTCGCGCAGGCTCTCGAGATGTTCCGCGCCGCTTTTCAGCATGATTACCCCCTGGCCCGCCGGCTCACTGCGAAACCGCTTCCATCACGCGCCCGCTCGCCGCATCCGCGATGTCGAGCTCGACGGTCGCGGAGATGTTGTGCGTACGCTTGGCGTTCTGCAGACCGGCCTTGACATGATCGAGAAATTTGGCGCGCATGAACGGCGGCATCGAATCCATCGGGAAGTTGTCCATCAGCACGGTCGCCTTCAGCGGCGCCGACCATCGCAGCGCCTGGACTTTCGACCCGGCGATCGGCAGCCCGCGCATCATGTGATCTACCGCGCCGTGGAAATCGCCGCCCGGCGCCGGGTTTATCGCGGATGCCGGCGGGGCGCTACCGGCGGGGGGCTCGGCGACGATGATCGTCACGCTCTCCATCACCTTTCCGCTGCCCGCATCGACCACGTCGACCGCCAACGACCCCACGACGTGATAGGCGTTCATCTCGGCGCGCACCGCCGACTTCAGGTTGGCAAGGAACTTCACGCGCGCAAACGGCGGCATCGAATCCATCGGAAAGTCCTGCAGCACAACCCGCGCATGATTGTTCGCCGGCCACTGCACCGACGTCACCTTGTGCCCCGCGATCGGCAGATCGCGGATCATCTGTTCGACCGATCCCTGGAAGGTCGGGGCGGCCGCCGGTTCGATAGCGGAAACCGCTTCGCTCCCGGCGCCGCTGAGCGACGCGAGCATCTGTTTGACCTCCCCGCGCGTCCGATCGTCGGGCGCGAGCTTCAGCGCCTGCTCGAAGCTCGCCCGCGCCTGGGCGCCCTGGTTCTCTTCGCTGTAGGCGACACCGAGGTTGTAGTAGGCCTGGAAGAACTTCGGATCGCCGAGCAGCGCCTTCTTGTACTGCAGCACGGCCTGGTCGGGATTGCCGCTGGAAAGGTACATCGTGCCGAGGTCGGTCAGCACGTCAGCGTCGGCCGGCTTCTGTTTCAGGTAATGCTCGTAGGCCGCGATCGCCTGGTCGTAGTTGTGCAGGTCATAATTGATATTGCCGACGCCGCGCAGCGCCGCCGGATTATCCGGGTCGAGCTTGAGCACATGGCCGTACGCCGCGAGCGCGCGGTTGTGGTAGGCCGAATCGAACATCGCGGCGCGGCTGGTGACGTCGCCGAGTTGGGTCCAGAGCGCAAGGTCGTGGAGCTTGGCGTGCGCGCGCCGGTCGAGATCATTGATGAAATCGACGGCGGTCTTGGGAATCTTGATCGCCGGATGGTTGGCCGGCATCCCGGAATTCCCCATCCGGCCCGATTCCGCCGTCTCGATCGTGCGCTCCCACTCGGGCAGGTTGCGCAGGATAAGCGCCGCGGCGGCCAGGCCGGCAACCAGCATCCCGGCCATGACGGCGAGGAAGGCCCATGTGAAGCGTGCGCGCGAGCCGGCCGCGGGCGCCGTTTCGGCGGGGGCCGACGAGACCGCGACGGGCGTCAACCGCTCGCCGCATTCGACGCAGAATTTCGCTCCGGCGACCAGCGCCGCGCCGCATTGTGGACAAAACCGCATGTAAAAACTCCTATCCCATCAAACCCCTTGCGGCAACTTGCCGCCGGCCCTCCGGCCGCCCGGCTTGCCGATGGCGGCGGGGCATGATGTAAGTTCGTTGGAAATCCGTAAAGGAGTGCTGCCGATGCTGCTCTATAATTCGTTTGGACCGAACCCGCGCGCGACGCGGATGTTTGTGCTCGAAAAGGGGCTCACGATTCCGTCGCGCGAGATGGATATTCAGCACGCCGAAAACCGGCAGGCCGACTATCTGATGGCGAACCCGGCCGGGCAGCTGCCGGCCCTGGCGCTCGACGACGGCCGCGTGATCGCGGAGACCGTCGCGATTTGGGAGTACCTTGAGGAGAAACATCCCAAGCCGCCGCTGATCGGGAGTTCGCCGGAGGAACGCGCCGAGACTCGGATGTGGCAGCGGCGCGTCGAGCTCAACATCACGGAGAACCTCTACGCCGGCTTCCGTTCCGGCGAGGGCGCGGAGATGTTCAAGTCGCGGATTCTGATCCGGCCCGAGGCGTCGCCGGGGCTGAAGGCAATCGCGCAGGAGCGGATGGCGTGGCTCGACAAGCTCGTCGCGGGACGCGAGTACATCGTGCCGAACCGCTTCACGATCGCCGACATCATTCTCTATTGCGCGACCGATTTCGGCGCCACCGTGGGGCAGGCTATCCCCTCGTCGCTGGGGAATCTCACCGGCTGGTTCAAGCGCATCGATTCGCGTCCGAGCGCCCGGGCAAGCCTCCATCCGGCGTGGGAACAAATAAAGGTCAAGGGATAGAGCCGGAGGGCGGGCGCTCGTCAATCAAGCGGCGGCTCCGATGGACGCGGAGCTGACAGAGCTGACCAGCCGGCTGACGGCGCTGCTGCGCGCGCACACCGGGGACCCGCAGGCGCGGGCGAGCGGCGTCGAACCGCTGCCCGGGCATGCGGGAGTGAGTTACCGGTTCCAGCACGAGGGGCACGGAGCGGGCCTCGCCGGCGCCGTGCCCCTCGTGCTGCGACTGGCGCCTATGGGCGCGCCGGCGGGGGGGCCGAACGACGTGGTGCGACAGGCGCGGATCAGGGCGGCGATCGGCGGGACGGCGACGCCGAGCGGCGTCGCGGTCCCGCCGATCGCCGCCATGATCCGCGCCTGTCGCACCACGTCGTTGGGCCCCACCGCCGGCGCGCCCGCCGGCGCCAGTCGCAGCACGAGGGGCACGGCGCCGGCCTCGCCGGCGCCGTGCCCCTCGTGCTGGAAC
>JBGPMT010000161.1:0-7303 GCA_041487135.1 Binataceae bacterium (SeqCode)
CGGATTCGCGGTGAGCGCAAGTTCGAGTCGCCGCAGGCGCTGGCCGGCCAGATTGCCGCGGACTTGAAGCGCGCCCGCGAAATTCTCGCCAGCGCCTAGACCGAATCTTCGCCGCCGCTTACAGCGGGTTGGCGCGCATCTTTATCGGCTTTACGAATTTCAGCATGAAGCGATCCTGCTCGCCGCGATGCTTCATGATGAACCAGGTGCGATCGTCCTTCGGATTGCGCAGCGCGCTCGACCTTCCCGCGAGGCGAAAGCCCGCCTCGGCCACCTGATTGATCACGTAGTCTTCGTCGATTCGATGCAGCGTGCCGACGTCGCGTGCGCCCGATCCGGCCTGCGCGCTGTTGTCGATTATGCCGTAGACCCCGCCCTTCTTGAGCATCCGGAAGATGTACTTGTTCATCCGCCGGACGTTGACCTTGTGATTGACCAGGTCGTGGTAGTTCATGTTCGTAATCACGGCATCGAGCGAATCGGAAAACACCGGCAGCAGGTCTGGATCGCCGGCCGGCTTCTCAATTGCCACTACGTTGCTGAGCACGGGCTGTTTGAGCCGTTCATGCCACACCTCGAGCATCTTCGACATCTTGGGCGGCAGGTAGTTCTGCGAATAGACCTTGCCGTTGGGTCCGACCACCAGCGCGAGCAGCTCGGTGGTGTAGCCGGTGCCAGCCGCCAGCTCCGCAACCTTCATTCCCGGCTTGATTCCGAAGAACGCCAGCATCTGCGCCGGCTTGCGGCTCGGGTCGAGCGCCTTGTCGGCCGCCGGCCGATCGGAAGAATTCACGGCCGCGGTGATATACGGCGGAATTTCGGAGTCGAGGATCGGACCGGCCTCGTTTTTCGCCGCCGTTCCTGCCTCCTGCGCGCGCACCGCCGATGGCATCGTCGCGAACACCGCGCCTATCAGGATGGTAGCCAAAATCGCCAGGCGCTGGTTTTTCATCGAGCCTCTCCTTCGCGGCGGCCGGGTCGCCCGCACCGCTTGATGGCCGAGTATCGAAACGCTGTACGGAAGCCAGTTTCGTAGCATGTCACGTACGGCGGCGGTAGGGGGCGGCGGGTCCTCACAACCGATCGCCCCGGCGTCAGCGTATCCCCTTGATCCGCGGGTCATCGGCCGCGATGCATTGGCCTGACCGCAGGGCCCGGGTCAGGAACTGACGCTCCCCGGGATTGCGATGCGGTTTCATGAAATGTTCGCGGGCGGTCGACGGCGCGCCCAGGTCGCGGAGCCCTTGATGACACAGGAGTTCGGTCGAAAACGATTGCACCGGGTACCAGCCGTTGAGCGGGGCGGTCGGATCGGGTTCGAGCACCGGGTGTTGCTTGTGATGCGCCGGCGCAGAGGCCAGGTGACCAGGCGGTATCATCAGGTACCATCCGACCATCACCAGCGCCGCGGCATGCCGAAGTTTCATCCGGTCCAGAATGACTGCGCCGGGGCCGCTTTCCAAGCTGGCGGCCCGCGGACTAGATTAACGCCGTACACGGATCAGATTCTTTCCTCGGGCGACGCCCGGGTCGGGAGGTTGTTATGGCCAGCGCAGCGCCCCATAATCCGCCGTTTCGCGCCGAGCAGATCGGCAGTTTTCTGCGGCCGCCGGAATTAATGCAGGCCCGCGAGGATCTGAAGGCCGGCAAGATCAGCGCCGAACAATTGCATCAAATCGAAGACCGGGCGATTCGCGATGTGGTCGCCTTCCAGGAGCGGCTCGGCCTCGAATCGATCACCGACGGTGAGTTCCGGCGTGAGACTTTCTTCAGCGCCTTCTACGTCCAGGGGCTCGGCGGGCTCAAGTATGATTTCGAGACCCCCAGCGACTGGTTCTTCGTCGATCGCAAGGGCCATAAGATCCCGATGCTCAATATCAAGGTGGTCGGGCGGCTCCAGTGGAAGCAACCCGTCCATGTCGATGATTTCAAGTTCCTGAGATCGCTGACCGGCAAAGCGGTAAAGATCACGCTCCCCTCGCCGACTCACATCCATTGCCGCGCCGGCCGCGCGAATATCAGCAGCGAGGTCTATCCCGATCTCGATCGCTTCTGGGACGATATCGTCGACGCGTTTCAAAAGGAGCTCAAGGCGCTGGGCGAAGCGGGATGCCGTTACGTGCAAATCGACGAGACCACGCTGCCCTGTCTGCCCGATCCACACGCGCGGGCGACGATGGCCAAGCGGCGCGAGGACTGGCGCAAGCTGCTGCTCGAAACCTACCCGGCCATCATGAACCGCTGCTTTGCGGGGCGGCCGGCCTCGATGCATCTCGCGATGCACATGTGCCGCGGCAACAACCAGGGCCATTGGTCGTCCGAGGGCGGCTACGATATCGTCGCCGACACCTTGTTCAACCGCATCGACGTCGATTCCTACTTCCTCGAATACGATACGCCGCGCGCCGGCACCTTCGAGCCGCTGCGCTTCGTGCCCAAAAACAAGACCGTCGTGCTCGGACTGGTCTCGACCAAGTTTCCGGAGCTCGAATCGAAGGAGACGCTCAAACAGCGGATCGACGAAGCCGCGAAGTATTGCCCGCTCGATCAGCTCGCGCTTAGTCCGCAATGCGGCTTCGCCAGCGCCTATGCCGGCAACCCGATCCCGAGCGAGATCCAGGAGGCGAAGCTGCGCCTGGTGCTCGAGGTCGCGCGCGAGGTCTGGGGTTCCTGATCCATTGTCGATCTCGATAACAGCGGCGCTGTCCAACGTGACCTGCGGCGCGTCGGCGCGTCGCCGGTCGTGAGCCTCCGCGACCATCCGATACTCAAGGCGTGCCGCCGCGAGGCCGTGCCATACACGCCTATTTGGCTGATGCGCCAGGCGGGCCGCTACATGCCGGAATATCGCGAGCTGCGCGAGCGCAGCGACTTCCTTTCCTTATGCACCAATCCCGAGCTGGCCGCCGAAGTGACGATTACGTCCGTCAGGCGCCTGGGCGTCGACGCGGCGATAATCTTCGCCGATATCCTGCTGCCGCTGCTCCCGATGGGGGTCGGGCTGCGTTACGAGGCGGGCGGCGGTCCGGCAATCGAACGGCCGCTTCGCGCCGCCGCCGACCTGGAGCGGCTCGCGCCGGTCGATCCGGCCTATTCGCTGCGCTTCGTCGCCGACGCGATTCGAATCGTGCGCCGCGAGCTTCCCGACCGTCCCGTGATCGGTTTCGCCGGCGCGCCCTTCACCCTCGCCTCGTACCTGATCGAGGGCGGCTCCTCGCGCGATTACCGCCATACCAAGACCCTGATGTATCGCGAGCCCGCCGCCTGGGATCGCCTGATGAGCATGCTCGCGCGCATCACGGCCGATTACCTCGCGATGCAGGCCGAGGCGGGCGCCGACGCCGTGCAGCTTTTCGATAGCTGGGTCGGCGCGCTTTCGCCCGCCGATTACCGGCGTTTCGTGATGCCCCATTCGCGGGCCGCGCTGGCTCCGCTTGCGGGGCGCGTCCCGGCGATCCATTTCGGGACCGGAACAGCAGGATTGCTGGAGGCGATGCGCGAGGCGGGAGGCGAGGTTATCGGCCTGGATTGGCGGATCGATCTGGCCGAGGCCTGGTCGCGGCTCGGACCCGGCGTGGCGGTCCAGGGCAATCTCGATCCGATGGTGCTGCTCGCCGACCGCGATGAGATTCGCCGCCAGGTCCGCGCGATCCTCGATCGGGCCGGCGGCCGGCCCGGCCACATCTTCAACCTCGGCCACGGCATCCTGCCCCAGACGCCGGTCGACAACGTGATCGCGCTGGTCGAGATGGTGCATGAAATGAGCCAGCGCTGAGCGCTTCGATGGAATCCGCCTTCGACGCCGTGATGCTGATCGGATTCGGCGGTCCGACCCGGCCCGATGAGGTCCGTCCGTTTCTCGACAACATCCTGCGCGCAACGACCGTCAGCCCGGCACGCATCGAAGAGGTCGTCCGTCACTACGATCGCATCGGCGGCCGCTCCCCCTACAACGAACTCACGCTCGGCCAGGCCGCGGCGCTCAATCGCGAACTCGCAAACGCCGGGATCGCGCTTCCGGTCGTGGCCGGGATGCGCAACTGGCCGCCCTATATCGTCGAAACCCTGGCCGCCTTCGATCGCGCGGGCGCGCGCCGCGTGCTCGGTTTCATCATGTCGGCCTTCCAATGCGAGGCAAGCTGGGAACGCTACCAGCAGGCCGTGGCCGAGGCGCGAGCGCGCCTTGGCCCATCGTGTCCCGAAGTCGAATACGTCACGCCGTGGTCCGGCGATCCGCTCTTTATCGAGGCGGCCGCCGCGCGTATCTCCGACGCCACCGGCGTTCTCGCGCCGGCCGCGCGACGCGATGTCCAGCTTATCTTCACCGCGCACAGTATCCCGGTCGCGATGGCCGCTAAGAGTCCCTACGTCGATCAGGTCACCCACGCCGCGCGCCGCGCCGCCGCGGCGCTCGCGATCGAGAACTGGACGCTGGCCTTCCAGAGCCGTAGCGGCGATCCCCGCGAGCCCTGGCTCGAACCCGATATCCGCGACGCGCTCCGTGCAACCCGCGCCCGCAACGTTATCGTGATGCCGCTCGGCTTTCTCTGCGATCACCTCGAGGTGCTCTACGATCTCGATATCGAGGCGGCCGAGGTGGCGCGCGCGGCCGGCGTGCGGATGATTCGCGCGGCGACCGTCGGCGACCATCCGTCGTTCATCCGCATGATGGCCGCGGCCGTGCGGCGCCATCTTGAGGGTCCGATGGCCCGCTGATATCTCAGTCGTAGATGACGCAGCGGGTGGTAGTGGTCGGGGGCGGAATCAGCGGGCTCGCCGCGGCGTTCCATCTGCGCGAGCTTTCCTCGGCGCGCGAGATTCCGCTCGAAGTGATCCTGCTCGAGGCCGGCGCACGAGCCGGCGGCGCGCTCCATACCATCGCACGCGACGGTTTCGTGCTCGAAGCCGGCGCCGATTCCTTTATCTCCGACAAGACCGACGCGCTCGACCTCGCCGGACAGCTCGGCCTGGAAGCCGAGATCGTCGGTACCCTGGAGGCCCATCGCCGGGCCTTCGTGGTCCATAATGGCAAGCTGGTCGAGGTCCCGCGCGGCTTCGCGCTGCTCGCGCCGTCGCTCGTCATCCCGATTCTCGAGACCCCGCTGTTCACGATTCCGGGCAAGCTGCGAATGCTGCTCGAGCCGCTGGTCCGGGCGCGCCGCGAGGGCGGCGACGAAAGCCTCGCCGCCTTCATCCGCCGCCGCTTCGGCCCCGAAGCCCTCGACCGGCTGGTCCAGCCGCTGGCCGGCGGAATCTACGTCGCCGATCCCGAAACGCTGAGCATGCGAGCCTGCTTCGCACGCTTCGTCGCGATGGAGCGCGAGTACGGGAGCCTGACGCGCGCGCTCAGAGCCTTGCGGAAAAATCCGGCCGGCGGCGCGAGCGGAGTGCGCTGGAACCTGTTCCTCTCCTTCCGCGACGGGATGGGGACGATCGTCCATGCGCTCGAGCAGAGTCTCGGCGAATCGATCCGGTTCGGCGCCGACGTGGCCGAGATTTCCCGCCACGGGTCCGGATGGACGGTCGCGATGCGCGACGGTGGCACGATCGAAGCCGCGGGCGTGATCTGCGCGGCGCCCGCCTACGCCGCGGCGCGATTGCTGAAAGCCTCGATCCCGGCGCTTTCCCGCGCGCTTGCGGAAATCGAATATGCCTCGAGCGCAACCGTGAATCTCGCCTTCGACGCCGGCGCCACGCACGGCCTGCCGGACGGATTCGGCGTGGTGGTGCCAGCGATCGAACGCCGCCGTATCCTTGCGCTGAGCTTTTCCAGCCTTAAGTTCATGAACCGTGCGCCGGCGGGCAAATTCCTGATGCGCGCATTTGTCGGCGGAGCGCTCAATGCCGAGATGATGCGCCTGGAGGCGGAGGCGATGGTCGACGTGGTGCGCGAAGAGCTGCGCGAGCTGCTGGGCATCAGGGCCGCGCCGCTTTTCACCCAGGTCTGGCGCTGGCTAGATTCGATGCCGCAGTACAAGCTCGGCCATCTCGAGCGCGTCGCCGCGATCGAGGATCAGGCCGCCGAGCTTACGGGCTTCGCCCTGGCCGGGGCCGCCTACCGCGGCGTCGGCATCCCGGACTGCATCCGCAGCGGCAAGCTGGCCGCTGAGACGGTCTTCTCAGAGCTCGCGCCGCGGGACTAGCATTGAGGGCCGATAAGCGTCCGCCACGGCGGCGCTTCCGACTATCGATGGATCCCGAGGCGCCCAGCGCGATAGACGATTCGGCTGCATGGCCGCGTGTAATCGCCCATGCCGACATGGACGCCTTCTACGCCGCGGTCGAGATGCTCGATAATCCGGAGCTGCGCGGCAAGCCGGTGATCGTCGGCGGCAGCAGCCTGCGCGGCGTGGTCAGCTCGGCGTCGTACGAGGCGCGCGTCTTCGGCGTCCATTCCGCGATGCCCACGGCGCAGGCCAGGAAGCTCTGTCCCGAGGGCATCTTCGTGCGCGGCCGGATGGAGCGCTATGCCGAGGTCTCGCGCGCCGTTCGCCAGGTCTTCGAACAATTCAGTCCGGTGGTCGAACCGCTCTCGCTCGACGAGGCGTTCCTGGACCTGAACGGCACGCAGCGCCTGCTGGGCGCGCCGATCGAGGTGGCGCGCGCGCTCAAGCGCCGCGTCCGCGAGGAGACCGGGCTGACCGTTTCGGTCGGCGTCGCGCCGATCAAGATGGCCGCCAAAATTCTCAGCGACATGTCCAAGCCCGACGGCCTGCTGGTGCTCGGTCCCGAGCATGTGCTCGAGTTCCTCGAGCCGCTGCCGGTCGAACGATTATGGGGTGTCGGCCGAGTCACGCTCGCGCGTCTCATCGAGATGGGCATCCGCACCATCGGCGATCTGGCGCGTTTCGACCTGGCCCGGCTCAGAAGCCAGTTCGGCTCCTTCGGAGCGCATCTGTATGAACTCGCCAATGGGCGCGACCCGCGCACGGTGATCGGCGATTGGGAGCGGAAATCCTACGGCGAGGAGTCGACCTTCGAGCACGACCATCCGTTGGATTCGCTGGAACTGCGGCGCGTGCTAATCGCCCATGGCGAGGCGCTCGCGCGCCGGCTGCGCGCCGACCGCGTTCGCGCGCACACCATTACGCTCAAGCTGAAGCTCGCCCGGCCGCTGGGCGGCGGACGCTATCCGCTGCTGACGCGCAGTCTTTCGATCGATTCGGCGACCGACGATGGCGCCGCGATAACCCGGATCGCGATTGATTTGATCGCGCGGGTGCGGGTGCCGGAGAAGGTGCGGCTGGCCGGAGTCCAGGTCCATAACCTGGAGCGCGCCGACCCGCGCCAGCTCGGCCTGTTC